>CAMLOF010000204.1 GCA_946481585.1 uncultured Macromonas sp.
CCTTTTGTTCCAGGCCTGCGTACACCTCGGGGAAGGGCATGGGCGTGGGGTTGGCACCCAGGGCCTTGACCCAGTCCACGTTGATCGGGTTGGGGATCACACGCAGCTTCAGCCCTTCAATGTCTTCCACCTTGTTCAGCGGGCGACGGCCGTTGGTGATCTGGCGGTAGCCCAGTTCCCAGTAAGACAAACCGATGATGCCTTTGCTTTCAAGCAGGGCGTGCATTTTCTTGCCGACCGGTCCGTCAACGATGGCGTCGGACTCTTTCTCGTTGGCGAACAAGAAAGGAAAGTCGAATATCGCCAGTTCCTTGGCTTCACTGGCCAAGATGCCGCTGTTCATGACGGCCATCTCAATGGTGCCCGCCTTGACGGAGCTGACCACGGCCTGGTCGCCGCCCAGTGATCCGTTGAGGAACAGGGTGACTTTCATCCGTCCGCCCGACTTGGCGGCAACGGTTTCGGCGAATTTCTTCATGCCAGCAACGGCAGGGTGACCTTCGGGGCCGTTGAGCGAGAACTTGAAAGTGCGCTCCTGCGCATGTGCCAGGCCAAGGGCCGCCATGGCCACGGTTGCCAGAACGGTCTTGATGAAAATGCGTTTCATGGTTTTGTCTCCTAACGAAAGTGGGACGCCTGAATCAGGAGCCGCAGCGAGGGCGTGCCCAGATCACCGCTGCGGCTTAGAGGCTTGGTGCCAATTGCTCAGGTCAACGGGACGACCAGCTTGTCAATCACTGCGGCTGTGGCTGGGCGCACGCCACGCCACCACGCGAATGCCTCGGCAGCCTGCTCGGCCAGCATGCCCACGCCGTCGGCCAGGCCTTGCACACCTGCGCTTTGCGCGAGCCGCAGGAACGGCGTCAGCCCTTTGCCGTAAGCCAGTTCGTAGGCCATGGTGGCCTGCTCGAACACCGTGGCTGGCACGGGCGGGAGTTCACTCCGCAGGCTGGCGGACGTTGCGTTGAACACCATGTCAAAGTCTTGGCCTGCCAGGTCCTCGTATCCACAGCCAATGACGTTGCCGTACGCAGCGCCGATGCGTGCCAGTTCATGGGCCTTGTCAACGGTGCGGTTGGCAATCACCAGCTTGGCCGGTTGCTCCGCCAGGAAAGGGAGAAGCGCCCCTCTTGCTGCGCCGCCAGCCCCCAGCATTAGAATGCGCTTGCCACGCATGGGCTCGTGAAGGTTGTGAACCACGTCACGAACCAGGCCCACACCATCGAAGTTTTCGGCCCAGACGCGGCCGTTCTCGAACTTGAGTGCATTGGCGGCACCGGCCAGTGTGGCCCGTTCTGAACGCTCGCTGGCGTAGGCGTAGGCATCGATCTTGAACGGTGCCGTGACGTTCATGCCTTTGCCGCCAATCGATTGGAAGGCCTGCGCTGCATCCACAAACCTGCCCAAAGGGCCTTCGATGGCGGTGTATTCGATGTCCTGCCCGGTTTCCTTGGCAAAGGTGGTGTGGATCAGCGGGGATTTGCTGTGCCCAATCGGGTTGCCGATGACGGCGTAACGGTCGGTCATGGGGTTGTCTCCGGGTTATTTTGAAAACAGCACGCCTTCGGCCTGCAAGGTGGCAATGTCCTGGTCGCTGTACCCCAGGCTGTGCGCTACCTGGGCGTTGTGTTGGCCCAGGTCGGGGGCAACCTGGTGCATGGGTGCGGTGGTGTCGCAGTCTGAAAAGCGAAACGGCAGGTTGGGCAGGCGGAGCGTTCCGTAGCGCGGGTGCTGCTGCTCCAGAATCATGCCCCGGGCCTGGATTTGCGGGTCGTTGATCACTTCGTCAATGCGCTGCACCTTGGCGCACGGCACGTCCACGCTGTCCAGCAGGGCCAGGATGCTGGCCACCTGGCGCGCAGCAACCCAGCCCTTGACCGCAGCCAGAATTTCCACCCGGTGGGCGTTGCGGCCGTTGAGCGAATGAAAGCGCGCATCAGCGCCGAAACCGGCGGGGCCGCCGTTCTGTTCCAGCAGCGTGGCAAAGCGTTGCCACGCATCGTCCACCTGCGCTGCAATCACCAAGTCGCCGTCTTGCGCGCGGAACACACCGTACAGGGTGGAGGTGGGCATGTCGTGCCCGGTTTGCTGGGGCAGCACGGTGCCGCCCGAAAGGGTGTAGCACTGCACCGCGTACTCGTGCATGGACACCAGCGTGTCGTACAGCGCCATGTCGATGTGCTGGCCCTTGCCGGAGTTGACGCGGCCCAGCAAGGCAGCGTTGATGGCCGCCACCGCGTGGATGCCGGTGTACATGTCGCCCAGCGAAATACGCAGCAGCGGGGGCGCTTCGCCCGGCGTGCCCACCATCTGCATGATCCCGCTTTTGGCTTCAGCGATGAGGCCGAAGCCCGCGCGGTGAGAGTCCGGCCCGGTGTGGCCGTAGGCCGAGATGGAGCAATAGACCAGCTTGGGGTTGCGTGCCGACAGTTCGGCGTAGCCCAGGCCCAGCTTGTCCAGGGCGCCTGGGCGGTAGTTTTCAATGAACACGTCGGCGCTGTCGCACAGCTGCTGCATGAAGGCCTTGCCGCGCGGGTCCTTCATGTTCACGCTCACGCCTTGCTTGCCCATGTTGAGCTGCAGGAAGTAGCCGCTTTGCTGGTCGTCGATGATGTGGGCGTGCTGGCGCCCGGCATCGCCGCCGCCTGGGCGCTCCACCTTGATGACCTCGGCCCCCAGGGCGGCCAGGCAACGGCCTACGTAAGGGCCAGCCAGGAAGTGGCTGTAGTCGATGACGCGAATGCCGGTCAGGGGCAGGGCTTGGGTCATGGCGTCCTCGTTCAGTAAGTGCCTGGGCGGCGGGGAACCATCAAGCGGTGTTCGCCGCGCTGTACCACCTCGCCGTGCTGGTTGATCAGCTCGGACGGCAGGATCACGATGCCCCAGCCCGGGCGGCTTTTGCTGGCGCGCAGGCCGGTGACGCTGAACTTGACGTGCAGGACGTCGTTGACCTTGATGGGCAGCAGGAAGTCCCAGGTCCAGCCGAGCGACATGCCGGGCAGGAAGCGGTATTCGCTCTGGGTCTTGAGGCCGTCGGCAATCGACAGACCGAAGAGGCCGTGCGCCACGATGCAACCAAAGTGGCTGGCGTTGGCATAGGCCTCGTCCACGTGCACGGGGGTGTGGTCGCCCGTGAGGTCGGCGTAGGCCAGGATGCGTTCTTTGGTGACCGTGTAGCTGGGGCTGGTGCAGGTGTCGCCTTCGCTGGCGTCATCCCAGTATTTTTCGGGGGTGTTGTGAGACATGACTGAAGCAATCAGCTTGAGGGTTGCACTCGCGGCGGATCAGGCGCGGGGTTTGACGGCCAGGGCTTGAGCAACGCTGCCGGGTGCCGCCTGGATGAGTTCCACGGCCAAGCCATCAGGCAGTTGCAGCCAGTTGCGGCCTTGGGGCAGGGTGGTGACTCCCCACGGTTCGGCTGCCTTCAGGGCGGCTTCCAGGTCATCGACCATCACGCCCAGGTGGGCCAGCCAGCCTGCGTCGTTGCTGGGGGGCGCCTCAAAGTCCGGGCAGGCCATCAACTGCATGCCGCCCAGCGTCCAGTACTGGCGCGGGTCGTCCGTGGGGCCATCGATTTCGCGCACGTCCATGCCCAGCACTTCGTAAAAAAACCGGATGTGCCAGTGGATGTCTTTGACGCGCACGGCCACATGTTCGACATAAGCCTTGGTGGGCGGTGTGAAGGGTTTGGAGGCAGGGGTGTTCATGGGGGGTCTTTCAGTGGAGGGCGGTGTTCAGCGAGCGTTCGATGCCCTTGATGCAGGCCACCAAGGTCGCGTTCACAGGGGTGGGTACGCCGCAGCGCTGGCCCCAGCGCACCACCGCGCCGTTGATGAAGTCGATTTCGGTCACCGAGCCTTTTTCCAGGCTTTGCAGCATCGAAGTCTTGAAGTCTTCAGGCAGGCCAGCGCTGGCTTTCAGCCAGGCAGCACGCGGGTCGGTGAAGCTCAGCTTCACGCCACTGGCTGCTGCAACGTCCATCGCTTCCTGGACGGCGGCGATGGCCGTGGCTTCGATCTCGGGAATTCGGTAGAGCGGGCCATACGGCAGGCGGGTAATGCCGCTGACGGCGCCCGTGGACACGTTGATGAGCAGCTTGTCCCACATGGTGCCCACGATGTTGTCGCTCACCGTGGTGGCCAGGCCCGCCGCGTTGAAGGCGGCCGCTATGGCCTTGGCCCGGTCGCTCAGCGAACCATCCAGTTCGCCGATCAGGGTTTCTTTGCCAACGACCCCGCTGATGATGCGGCCCGGGCCCAGCATGACGCCACCCACATAGGTCTTGCCCGCCAGCACATGTTCCCGGCCCACCATGTCCGCCAGGATGTCTTCGTGCCCCAAGCCGTTCTGAAGGGACAGCACCACGGTTTGCGGCCCCACCAGCGACAGCGAGGTTTCCATGGCTTGCCGGGTGTGAAACGACTTGACCAGCACGATCACCAGATCCACCGGGCCCAGCCCATGGGCGCTGGTGACCGCACGGGTGTGCACCCAACGCTCGCCTTCGGGTGTGCGCATGGCCAGCCCGTGCTGGTTGATCGCGTCCACATGGGCCTGGTTGCGGTTGATCAACAGCACCTCGTTGCCAGCTTCTGCCAGCGTGCCGCCAATGGCACAACCCAAGGCGCCCGCGCCTACCACTGCAATCTTCAAGATCAGTCTCCTGCTTCTGTGAAGGCGGATTTTGGGCAGGCAGTGGTATTTCGTCTATTCAATCCAAAAAATACAATACATTGCAAATATCAATATTGGTGGCGGATGCATGGACCTGTACAACCTTGACGTCAAAACGTTGCGCCTGTTCGAGTTGCTCTACACCACGGGCAGCGTGACGCGCACCGCAGACATGCTGGGCTACAGCCAACCCACGGTGAGCATTGGTTTGGCACGGCTGCGCAAGCAGTTCAACGACCCCTTGTTTGTGCGCACGGCGCTGGCCATGCAGCCTACGCCCAAGGCCGACGCCATGGTGGCCACGGTTCGTGAGGTGCTGGATGGTTTGCGGCGCTTGTCCGAGGCCGAGCAACGGTTCGAGCCTGCAAAGGCCGACCGGACCTTTCGCATCTTCATGACCGATGCGAGCCACATCACGCTGTTGCCGCAGTTGTTCACCCATGTTCGCGCGCTGGCGCCAAAAGTCAGGCTGGAGGCGGCCTCCATTGGCCCGCACATGTTGAGCGAGCTGCAGTCAGGTGAAGGCGACTTGGCGCTGGGCTTGATTCCTGGCCTGGAGGCGGGCTTTTACCAGCAGGTGCTGTTTGAACAGAGCTGGGTTTGTCTGACCAACCCACGGCATTCGCGCTTGAAGCGAGGTTTGACGTTGGACGCCTACGTCCAAGCGGACCATGTGGGCATCATTGCGGGAACGGGCCAGTTGCTGCTGGAGGCAGCGCTGAAGCAGCATGGCATTGACCGCAACGTGGCGCTCAAACTGCCGGGGTTTCTGGGCTTGTCGGCCATCTTGCAGAGCACCGACATGGTGGCCACGCTGCCGCAGCACATTGGCGAGACCTTGGCCAGGTCCGCTGGGCTGAAGGTGTGGCCTTGTCCCATTCCCATACCGTCCTTCACCGTCAAGCAGCACTGGCATGCCCGCTACCACCATGACCCTGCCAACCG
>CAMLOF010000205.1 GCA_946481585.1 uncultured Macromonas sp.
TGCTCGAAGGCGGCAGTGAGCTGGTCCAGCTGGTGCAGCAGTTGTGCGTCGAACTGGCGCGTCACGTGCTGCCGGAAGAGTCCCGCCAGAAAGAACCCTGTCAACAGCAGTGCCACGGTGATGGCCACACAGGTTGCGGCCAGCAACCGCCAGCGAAGGTGCCGCAGCCAGGCCAACAAGGTCAGACTCCTGCTGGTTGTGCGCTGAGCCGGTAGCCCAGGCCGCGCACGGTTTCGATCATGCCGGGTGGCAGCTTCTTGCGCAGCCGCGCCACAAAGACCTCGATGGTGTTGGAGTCGCGGTCCAGGTCTTGGGCGTACATGTGCTCGGTGAGTTCGCTGCGCGAAACCAGCTCGTCCGGGTGGTGCATCAGGTAGGCCAGCAGGCGGAATTCGTGCGAGGTCAGGTGCACGGGTTGGCCGTCCAGCAGCACACGGGCGCTGCGCGTGTCCAGCGTCAACGGGCCGCACTGCAGCAGGGGCGAGGCCAGCCCCTGTGCCCGGCGGATGAGCGCGCGCACGCGGGCCAGCAGCTCTTCGGTGTGGAAGGGTTTGGTGAGGTAGTCGTCGGCCCCGGCGTCGATACCCGCAACCTTCTCGTGCCACTGGTCGCGCGCGGTGAGCACCAGCACCGGCGACGCCACGCCCTCGCTGCGCCAGCGCTTGAGCACGCTCAGGCCGTCCAGCACGGGCAGGCCCAGGTCCAGCACGATGGCGTCGTAGTTCTGCACCCCGCCCATGAACCAGGCCTCGCGCCCGTCGGCAGCGTGGTCCACGGCGTAGCCAGCGTCGGCCAGCACCTGGCGCAGCTGGGCCGCCAGCGTGGGTTCGTCTTCCACCAGCAGCACCCGCATCAGCGCTTCTCCTCGCGTTGGCGCAGCACGGTGCCGTCGCGGGCGTCCACCTCAAGCTTCATCAAGCCGCCATTGGGCTGCAGCAGTTTGAGTTCGTAGATCCAGCGGCCTTGCTCGCGTTCCAGTTCCACCTCCAGCACGTTGCCGGGGTATTGGCGGGCCACCCGTTCCAAGATGGTCGACAGCGGCATCACTTCGCCTGCGGCGAGCGCAGCACGCGCACGGTCGTGGTCACCGCTGGCCTGGGCTGGCGCGCACACCAGCCCCGTGGCGGCAAGCAGTGTGGCCAGAACAAGCCTTGAACGCATGAAGAGGCTCCTGTGGGGGGTATGGCTGAGATTGTGCGCCCACCAAGCTGAACGCCGGATGAATGCTTTCTTCAGCCTGCGTACAGGCGGTGCGGCGCACGATCAATACGTCTTCCCGGTTTTCAAACCATTGTCACAGGAGTCGAGGATGTCTTATCTGTCACGCACATTCGCCGCTTTGGCAGCAGCCTTCGGGCTGCTGGCCGCCTTCAGCACACAGGCAGCCGACACCAGTGCGGCCGACCAGCTCGCGCGCTGGACGGCACAGGCGCCCACCCCCGCCAACGCCGAGCGGGGGCGCGTGTTCTTCACGGCGCGCCATGGCGCGGAATGGTCGTGTGCCTCCTGCCACGGCAACCCGCCCACCACCCAGGGCAAGCACGCCAGCACGGGCAAAACCATTGCACCGCTGGCACCCGCCTTCAACCCCAAGGCCTTTACAGACACGGCGCGCGTGGACAAGTGGTTCCGCCGCAACTGCAACGACGTGCTGGCCCGCGAATGCAGCGCACAGGAAAAGGCAGACGTGTTGGCCTACCTCACCGGCCTGCGCCCGTGACGTGCCTGCCCAAAGGAGCATTGACCATGTTGACTGACTTTCTTCGCCCTGCAGGCGCGCTGGCCTTGGCTTTTGGCTTGAGCCTGGCGGTACCCGCACAGGCAGACGGCGGCCCCATGTTGCCGCGCGACATGCCCGCCGCCTACACCCAGGAATGTGCCAGCTGCCACGTGGCCTACCCGCCAGGCATGCTGCCCGCCCGTTCGTGGCAGCGGGTGATGAGCGGCCTGGACCGCCACTACGGCACCGACGCCTCGCTGGACGAAGCCACCGTGCGCCAGCTCGCGGGCTGGCTGCAGCAGCATGCGGGCACCTACAAGCGCGTGGCCGAGGCGCCGCCGCAAGACCGCATCACCCGCTCGGCCTGGTTCGAGCGCAAGCACCGCGCGCTGGACGACGCGGTGTGGAAGCACGCCAGCGTCAAGAGCGCGGCCAACTGCGCCGCCTGCCATGGCGGCGCCGAGCAAGGTCGTTTTGACGACGACAACCTGCGCTTCCCGAAGGGCCTGGACGCGCGCTACCGCCGTGCCTTCCAAGGCGACTGACCCACCTACCAAGGAACGACCATGACTTCCACCGCCTCCGTCAGCAGCGCCGCCACGGCGCGGCCACAACCCACGCGGCGCGTGACCGACGCGCCCACCCGCATGTTCCACTGGCTGTTTGCCCTGTGCTTCGCCGGTGCCTACCTCACCGCCGACGGCGAGCGCCTGCGCCTGGTGCACGTGGTGCTGGGGTACAGCATGGCCGGGCTGCTGGGCTTTCGCGTGCTGTACGGCCTGTTCGGCCCGCGCCAGGCCAGCCTCAAGGCCCTGTGGGCCAAGGCCTCCAACGCACCGCTGTGGCTGCGTTCCGTGTGGGCGGGCCTGACCGGTGGCGGCACCATCAACTGGCGCCAGGGCCAGAACATCGCCATGGGCGCGGCCATCGTTGCCCTGTTGTTGGCGGTGCTCCCCCTCACGCTGTCGGGTTACGCCACCTACAACGAATGGGGTGGCGAGTGGCTGGAAGACCTGCACGAAGTCGTGGGCGAATCCATGCTGTGGCTGGTGCTGGCGCACCTGGGGCTGTTGCTGCTGGTCAGCGTGCTGCGCCGCAAGAACCAGGCGCTGCCCATGTTGACCGGCCGCGTGGACGGCGCTGGCCCCGACTTGGTGAAAAACAACCGAAGCTGGCTGGCCGCGCTGCTGCTGGTGGCAGTACTGGGTTACTGGGGCTGGGAATGGCAGCAGGCGCCGCAGGCCTCGTCCAATGCGATCACCGCGCCCTGGGCGGATCAGCGCGGGCATGACGATGATGATGACTGAAGGCGGTGGTGCGGTATCCTGAGCGTTCAGGATACCCCCCATGTCACAAGACCAAGCGGATTCTTCAGGGTTGACGGCAGGCGAAGCCGCGCGCCGTCTGCAGGACCAGGGCCCCAACGAGCTCGGCCTGAGCCAGCGCCGCACGCTGCGCGACATCGCGTGGGAGGTGCTGCGCGAACCCATGTTCCTGCTGCTGCTGGGCGCAGGTGCCATCTACCTGGTAATGGGCGACGCGCACGAGGCACTGGTGCTGCTGGGTTTTGTGGTGCTCATCATGGGGGTGACGGTGCTGCAGGAGCGCCGCACCGACCGCGCGCTGGACGCCCTGCGCGACCTGTCCAGCCCACGCGCGCTGGTGCTGCGCGACGGCGTGCCCACACGTGTGGCAGGGCGCGAAGTGGTGGCGGGCGACGTGCTGCTGCTGGCCGAGGGTGACCGCGTGCCCGCCGACGGCTTGCTGCTGCAGGCGCACGAACTGGCTGCCGACGAATCCCTGCTCACCGGCGAATCGCTCCCGGTGCCCAAGAACCCGGGGGATGCGGTGTTCGCGGGCACCCTGGCGGTGGGCGGGCAAGGCATGGTGCAGGTCACGGCCACGGGCGGGCGCACCGAGCTGGGCCGCATCGGGCGTTCGCTGGACACGGTGGCGCTGGAACCTTCGCCCCTGCGTGACGAGGTGGCGCGCCTCACGCGCCGGCTGGTTGTGTTTGGCCTGGTTGTTTGTGCGGTGTTGGTGGTGGTGTTCTGGCTGCTGCGCGGCACGCCGCTACAGGCGCTGCTGGCGGGCATCACGCTGGCCATGAGTGTGCTGCCGCAAGAGTTCTCGGTCATCATGATCGTGTTCTTTGCGCTGGGTGCGCGCCGCATGGCCGCGCGGCAGGTGCTCACACGGCGGCTCAACGCCATAGAGACGCTGGGGCAGACCACGGTGCTGTGCGTGGACAAGACCGGCACCCTGACGCAGAACCGCATGGCCGTGGCAGCGCTGTGCGCCAACGGCCACGCGCTGGACGTGCGCCAGCTGCCCCCGGGCGGCCTGCCCGAGCACTACCACGAGCTGCTGGAATACGCCGTGCTGGCCAGCGAGGTGGACCCCCACGACCCGATGGAGCAGGCCTTCCACCGCTTCGCGGGCACGCACCTGGCCGACACCGAGCACCTGCACCCTGAATGGTCGCTGGTGCGTGAGTACGAACTGTCGGCCGTGCTGCTGGCCATGTCGCACCTGTGGCACGACGGCAGCGCCCCGCACCACGTGGTGGCCGCCAAGGGTGCGCCAGAAGCCATTGCCGACCTGTGCCACCTCGACCCCGAACGCCGCCAGGCCGTGGCCGATGAAGCCGCGCGCCTGGCCGAGCAGGGTTTGCGCGTGCTGGGCGTGGCCAAGGCGCGCCATCTGGCAGAACAGGCCTGGCCCGGCATCCAGCACGACTTCGACTTTGAGTGGCTGGGCCTGGTGGGCTTGGCCGACCCGCTGCGCCCCCAGGTGCCCGAGTCGGTGCGGCAGTGCCAACGCGCGGGCATCCGCGTGGTGATGATGACCGGTGACCACCCGCAGACCGCCCGGCGCATTGCCGAGCAGGCGGGCATTGACGCCAGCGACGTGCTGACAGGTGACGACCTGGAGCGACTGGTGCCTGAGGAGCTGTCACACAGGCTGGGTACGGTGAGCGTGTTCGCTCGCGTGGCGCCTGCGCAGAAGTTGCTCCTCGTGCAGGCACTCAAGGCCCGTGGCGAGGTGGTGGCCATGACGGGCGACGGCGTCAACGACGCCCCGGCGCTCAAGGCGGCGCACATCGGCGTGGCCATGGGGCAGCGCGGCACCGACGTTGCCCGCGAAGCCGCCGCGCTGGTGCTGCTCGACGACGACTTCGCCTCCATCGTGGACGCCATCCGCCTGGGGCGGCGCATCTACGCCAATTTGCGGCAGGCCATGCGCTACACGCTGGCCGTGCACGTGCCCATCATCCTGTTGTCCCTGCTGCCGCTGTTGCTGGGTCTGCCCCTGTTGCTGCTGCCGGTGCACATCGCGTTCCTGGAATTGGTGATCGACCCCTCCTGCTCGGTGGTGTTCGAGGCCCAGGAAGGCGCACCCGGCCTGATGGAACAACCGCCCCGGCGTGCCAGCCAGCCGCTGCTGGTGGTGCCGGACATGGGCGCCGCGCTGTGGCAAGGCGCGGTCATCGCCCTGGGCGTGATGGCGGTGTACCTGCTGGCGCTGCACCTGGGCACCCCCGGCGGGCAGGCGCGCGCGCAGGCCTTCGTGGCCCTGGTGGCGGCGAATGCCGCGCTCATTGCCTTGACGCGGGCCATGGCCCAGGGCTGGCGGCAAGGGTGGCTGCACTGGCCACCGGTGCAGCGTTGGGTGCTGGGGGCCACCCTGTTGGCGTTGGCGGGTGTGGGCCTGTGGCCACCCTTGGCCGGTCTGTTTGGCTTTGCCGCCCTGGGGCTGGCGCAATGGGTGACGGCCCTGGTGGCAGGCGTGTTGTCGGTGGCCTTGCTGCAGGGCTTGTCAGCGTTCAGCCGAACTTGA
>CAMLOF010000206.1 GCA_946481585.1 uncultured Macromonas sp.
CCGTGAGCAGGTAGGCCGTCGTCGCCCAGGCCTGGATGGACAGCCCCTGCAGGTTGGGGTCGCCCTCACCTTGCTGGATCTTGCGTGCCGATACGGCCAGTTCGTCCCATGTCTTCGGCTCGGGCAGCTTGTATTTCTCAAGCAGGTCGCGCCGGTAGTACATGAACATCGCATCGGCAAATGCCGGCATGGCGGCAATCTTGCCATCGATGACGTTTGCTGCCGCATATGCTGGCAAGAAGGGTTTCATGGCGGTGGCCGGGTCACCGAGGTAGGCGTTGAGCGGCTCGATCCAGCCTGCACCCACGTATTGGGCCGGGTTCACGATGTCGATCATGAACAGGTCAATCGCAGGGTCTTTGGCGTTGAGCACCGTGCTCAGGTACTGGCGCTGCAGTTCCGAGGTGGCGCCCCCTGTCTCCACGTCAATCTTGACGCCAGGGTTTTTTGCCTGGTACTGATCGAACAGCTTGCGCATCAGGTCAGGCCGCTGGCCTGAACCACCGGCGAATGCTCGCAGCCGGGTCTCGCCCTGCGCAATGGCTGGGGGCAGCACTGCGGTCAGAAGTGTGGCACTCAACAGCGCCAGAAGCTTGTGTCGTCTTTGCATCATCGTCTCCTTCGGTGGTGGTTGGTCAGACTAGTGCCTCGCCGCTGTCCGGGTGGAACAGATGCAAGTGCCCGGGGTTGAGGTAGAGCGGCAACTGGGTGCCCGGTGCCTCGCGAAAAGATGCTGGCAAGCGAGCGATCATTTCTGTGGCTCCGGCCTTGAGCGTCACGAGTGTTTCGGCCCCCAGCGGTTCGAGCAGGGACACCGTCGCAGCCAGATTCACGTCGCCTTGCTCGGGTGTCAGGCGCAGGTTCTCGGGGCGTATACCAAGCTTGACCGGGCCGCCACGGCCAGCAAGGCGGGACGGCAGCGGCAGACGCAGGCCTGCGCCCAGTTCCGCGTGTCCATCGGCCACCACGGCGTCCACCAGGTTCATGGGCGGCGCACCGGTGAACCCTGCGACAAACAAGGCGGCTGGCCGGTTGTAGATGGCGTCGGGTGTGTCGTACTGCATCTTGTGCCCGGCACTCAAAACGGCGATGCGGTCGGCCAGCGTCATCGCCTCCACCTGGTCGTGGGTCACGTAAATCATGGTTGCGCCAAGGCGCTGGTGCAGGCGTTTGATCTCGGTGCGCATCTCGTGCCGCAGCTGGGCATCGAGGTTGGACAAGGGTTCGTCGAACAGGAACACGGCTGGCTGCCGCACGATGGCTCGCCCGATGGCAACCCGCTGGCGCTGGCCGCCCGAAAGTGCGGCCGGCTTGCGGTCCAGCATGTGGTCGATCCGCAGCAGGCGCGCGGCGTCCATCACCCGCCGTTTGATCTCGTCTTCAGGCGTCTTGCGCAGGCGCAGACCAAACGCCATGTTGTCGTAGAGCGACTTGTGGGGGTACAGCGCATAGTCCTGGAACACCATGGCGATGTCGCGCGAACGTGGCGGCCTGTCGTTGACGACCTGCCCGCCGATGCGCACTTCCCCGCCCGAGATCGATTCCAGGCCTGCAATCATCCGCAGCAGCGTGCTCTTGCCGCAGCCGGAAGGGCCCACGAAGACCACGAACTCGCCATGACGAATTTCCAGGTCAATACCGTGGATCACATTGTTTTTGCCGTCGTAGTTCTTCACGACCTGGCGCAGTTCTACGGCTGCCATCAGTAAGCTCCTTGAGAGGTTTGTGGGGTTTCGGAGGTGCCGGGTCCGCGCACCGCGGACAACGCGCTCTGCGCACTGCGCATCAGCAAACCAAGATCCGATGCAATGGCGACGAAATCAAATCCCATGGCGAGGTACTCCCGCACCACTTCCGGTGTTCCACCCACCGTTCCAATCGGTTTGCCCAGCGCCTTGGCTCGGCGCACGGCGTCTGCAGTCAACGCAAGCACGCGCGGGTGAGTGAGCTGGCCCGGCAACCCCATGGTGGCCGAGAGGTCGCCAGGGCCGATGAACAAGGCATCCACTCCCTCGACCTGGGCAATCTCGTCCAGCTTGCCGATGGCCTCGGCTGTTTCCAGCTGAACGATCACGCCGATGCTGCGGTTGGCCGTGGCCACGTACCCCTGGGCCGTGCCAAAGCGCGATGCCCGGCTCATCCCCGCGACCCCACGGCATCCTTCAGGCGGGTACCGGGTGGCCGCCACCGCTGCACGCGCCTCTTCGGCATCCTGCACGAACGGCACGAGCAATGTGGCGGCGCCTGCATCGAGCACGCGCTTGATGGTCACGCGATCGTTCCAGGGCACCCGCACCACAGGCTTCATTGGCGTTGCTGCCAAAGCCTGAAGCATGTGGACGACCTCCATCATGTCCAGCGGCGTGTGCTCCATGTCCACCACGCCCCAGTCAAAGCCTGCGCAGCCCATCGCCTCGCAGACGATCGGGCTGGCCGACATCAGCCAGGTGCCCACAGGCGGCCGTGTTGCAGCATGGGCCATCAGTTCTTGAAATGCGTTCATCAGCGTGCTTTCAAAATATCGGGTACTCGGGCGTCGGGGTGTCGCCCTGCAAAAAGTCGAAATCGCAGCCTTCGTGGGCCTGGGTCACATGCTCCTGGTACAGGCGGATGTAGCCCCGTTGGTGGGGGCGTGCTGGTGGCGTCCAGGCGGCACGGCGGCGTTCAAGTTCCGCTTCTTCGACAAGCAGGTCGATACGGCCCGCAGAAACGTCAATGGCGATCTCGTCCCCGTTCTTGACCAGGGCGAGCGGCCCGCCCACAGCGCTCTCGGGGCTCACGTGCAGTACACAGCTGCCGTAATGCGTGCCGCTCATGCGTGCGTCTGAAATGCGCACCATGTCACGCACGCCGCGTGCGAGCAATTTCTTCGGAATAGGCAGACCGCCCCATTCAGGCATGCCGGGCGCTCCCACCGGCCCAGCGTTGCGCAAGACGAGCACGGTGTTCTCATCGCAGTCCAGTTCCGGGTCGGCACAACGCTCCACCATCTCTTGCGGGTTGTCAAACACGAGCGCCCTGCCCCTGTGACGCAGGAATTTCGGGCTCGCTGCGCTGGCCTTCATCACTGCACCTGCGGGCGCGAGGTTGCCGCGCAGCACGGCCAATGCCCCTGCGGTGCTCACCGGCCGGTCCAGGGGGCGAATCACTTCATCGTCGAGCGATTCGCGGCCAGCAATGTTTTCTGCCACTGTGCGGCCCGTGACCGTCAGCTCTCCCAGAGACAAATGCTCGCGCATGCGGTTCATCAAGGCGGGCACGCCACCTGCGTAATGGAAATCCTCCATCAGGCGGTCGCCGCTGGGAAACAAGTTCGCCAACACCGGAATGCGGCGCCCCAGTTCATCCAGATCGTCCAGGCTCAAATCGACACCGGCGCGCCGCGCCATGGCAATCACATGCACTGCGGCGTTGGTTGAGCCGCCCAGAGCCATCTGTATGGTGGCGGCGTTGACGAAAGCGCCCCGGGTCAGGATGCGTGAGGGAGTCAGGTCGTCCCAGATCATCTGCACGATGCGTTCGCCGCAGTCTGCCGCCATCCTTGAGTGCCCGGCATCCATTGCAGGTATCGTGGTTGAGCCCGGCAACGCAAGACCCAAGGCTTCGACGATGGCGGTCATGGTGCTGGCCGTCCCCATCGTGTTGCACGTGCCCGGGGAGCGTGTCATCTTGGCCTCTAGGCGCACCCAATCGGAATCATCGATGCGCCCTGCCTGGTATTCGTCCCAGAACATGCGTGTGTGGGTGCCGGCGCCAATGAGCCGCGCGGGCTCGCCCGGCCTGAGGTGCCTGTCACTCAACATCGGGCCTGCCGCGCAAAACAGCGTTGGCAGGTTCGCGCTAATCGCCCCCATCAGTGTCCCGGGCGTCGTCTTGTCGCACCCGGCGAGCAACACCACGCCGTCCAGCGGCAGCGAACGCAGCAGCTCCTCGGCTTCCATGGCCAGGAAGTTCCTGTAGAGCATGGTGGTGGGCTTGACCATCACCTCCCCCAGGCTCATTGCAGGCAGCTCGAAGGGCATTCCGCCTGCCATCAACACCCCGCGCTTGACGCTTTCCGCCCTTTCACGCAAATGCGCATGGCATGGTGAGAGGTCGCTCCAGGTGTTGATGATGCCGACGATGGGCCGCTCCAACACGTCTTCCCGGCGCAGGCCCATTTGCTGTATGCGCTGGCGGTGAGCGAAGCCCCGCATGTCGTTGGCGGCAAACCAACGGCGGCTGCGTAGGTTGTCGAGAGTTAAGGTCATCAGATTTCCTTGGGCTCTGAATACAGCGTTGAAGTCATCTAGTGTTACCGGTAACATTAACGGCGGTGCAAACTTTACACATCGGTAATTACCCTAGATTGATGTCATCCACTCCGGAATTCAGCCGCCGTCCCAGGCGCGGTCATGGTCGCCCTACCCTCCACGACGTGGCGGAGGCCGCAGGCGTGACCCGCATCACCGTCTCGCGGTACATACGCCAACCCGAGCGTGTTGCGGAAGCCACGGCGGCCAAGATTCGTGAAGCGATCGAGCGCACGGGCTACGTTCCCAATCAGCTGGCCGGCCACCTGGCCAGCGGGGCTTCGCGCCTGGTCGCTGCGCTGATCCCGAATGTGGGCCACTCGATCTTTGCGGAAACCATACAAAGCCTGACGGAGGGTCTCCACGGCAGTGGCTTCGAGCTACTGCTGCTGTCTACAGGTTACTCGCTGGAGCGCGAGGAGGCCCAATTGCGTGCCCTGACCGGATGGGCGCCAGGGGCCATCGTGGTCACTGGGCGGCAGCACACGCCTGGCGCCTTGCGGATGTTGCGCGAAGCGCGGGACGCGGGAACGCCCGTCGTCGAAATCTGGGACCACCACAGCCAAAACACCGACCCCGAAGATTTCGCTCAGATCGGCTTTGACCACTTCCAGACTGGCCGCCAGATGGCTGCGCGCCTCGTCGAACTCGGCCACCGCAGCCTGGCCTACGTGGACAGCGGCGTGACCGAGGACTTTCGTGCCCACGAGCGTGGCGACGGTTTCGAAGCCGAAGCGCGCGCCCTTGGCGCAAAGGTCAAGCGTCTGCGCGCCAACATTGGCGATGCGTTTGACGCAGGCCGCGAAGTGCTGCCAAGCTTGCTGGTGGAAGCGAAATCGCCCATCACTGCAGCGGCATACGCCAATGACTACCTGGCCTGCGGAACGCTGATGGAAGCCCATGCGCAGGGTATTGAAGTGCCGGGCCGTCTTGCCTTGCTTGGGTTCGGGGACTTTCCGATTGGCCGTCAGCTGGATCCGTCGCTGTCAACTGTGCGCCCTCCGACCGCAGAAATTGGACGCGTCACGGCACGTGCCGTCCTGGAGTCGATTGCCGAAGGACAGGAGCCGCTCAGTGAGGCCCTGTCTTGCACGCTGATAGAGCGGATGAGCACGTCGACCAAGACCGGTCGCTTGTGATTCTTGAGCCTTGAGCCGGTCAGGGCGCAGTCAACGTCAGCCTGTGCTTGCGGAATATCTCCAGCATCTGCCCA
>CAMLOF010000207.1 GCA_946481585.1 uncultured Macromonas sp.
CTCAGGGCTGCTTGCGCGTCAGCTTCACACCCATAGGGCCCTGAATAGAGCCATCCTCCAGCAGGGTCATCACCACACGCCCCTCAGGCGTGCCCACCTTGATCTTGTCGCCTTCCTTCTCGTAGGTCATCTCAACCTCGGTGCCCATCATCGTCATGAGCACCTTGCCGTTCGACTGGAAGGTGTAGCGCGTCAGGCCCATCGGGTCCTCGTACGTGCCTTCCAGACCCGAACTGCAGGCCACCAGCACCGCCACCACGGCGGCCGCCAGTGTGCCCGCAACGGCACGCGCGAAGCGGTTGCGTCGCTCAGTCATTCGCCACCACCTTGCCGTCAACAATCTTCACCTGCTGGCCATTCTTCAGGCCCGGGTCCTCGGCGTGCTGCACGGTCTGCACGGTGCCGTTGTGCAGGCGCACGGTCACGTCGTAGCGCTTGTCCTTGTTGAGGTTCTTCTCGATCTCGCGGCCCGCGTAGGCGCCACCCACGGCCCCCAGAATGCGCGCCGCCGTGCGGCCGTCGCCCTTGCC
The DNA here is from genome assembly GCA_946481585.1 of uncultured Macromonas sp. The sequence goes on from CAMLOF010000207.1 coordinate 531, forward strand.
GATCTGGTTGCCCAGCACGGCTCCGGCCACGCCGCCCGCAATGGCGCCAACATAACCCGGCTCACCCTTGACCTCCACCACCTCGACCGACTGCACCACACCGCAGGCATCGCAGCTCTGCCGAGCCGCCAGCGTGGGCTGCACCGCCTGCGCGGACAAGGCCTTGCTCACCTTCACGGACTTGCCTCCCAGCGTCAGCGTGGTGGTAGCCACGCTGCTTTCCTGAATGCGGTCGCGCGAGCGGATGGTGTAGGCACCGGTGTACTCGCCGGGGCGGGCTTCCGCCAGAGCGATGCGTGCGTCCGTGCCACCCAGCGTGAGTTGCGCCTGCGCGCCAGGCGTGCCTTTGACAGTGAAGGTGATTTCGTGTCCGCCGGACAAGGTGCCGGACTGTGTGCCGAAATAGTCGATGACCGGCGTGGGCGTTGCCGCCGCCAATGCAGCTTTGTGCGCAGATGACGTCAGCAACGTCTGGCCCAGCACTGCCTGGGTTTCCTTGTCGGCCACGCGCAGGGTGGCGCGCACCACGCTGTTGAACTTCACCTGGTCTCGAATGCCCAGCGTGTATGCGCCGGTGTAGTTACCAGCGCTCGTCTCACTTAGCGTGATGGCGTGTACGCTGCCGTCCACGGTGACGGTAGCGGTGCCTGCTGGCGTGCCGTTGACCTTGAAGACCAGCTCGGTGCCCGGCGCCAGTTCGCTCACCTGCTGCACGGTGAACGTGCGGATCACCGGGGTGGTTTGCGCCAGCACGGCCCCTGCGCCTGCAATGGCAGCCAGCCCCAGCAGCAGAGACATGAATCGTTGACGGATGGACATGGTTTTTCTCCTTCCTTGTGCCCAAGGAGCGCCGCACGAAAGACAACACAAGACGGCACCCCCCAAGTCAGGCACATTACCACCACACGGCAGGCGTGGGCGATGGAAACGCGCTTTTGGGGGCAGCTGTTACCGCTGTTACACCTGGCTACGCACCGGGTGCAGGCGGTCCATGGTGTCCATGGCCAGGCACAGGTCGGCCCAGGCCTTGGCCTTTTCTGCAGGGCTGCGCAGCAGGTAGGCAGGGTGGTAGGTCACAACCACCGGCAGGCGCTGCCCTGCCAGCGTCACCTCGTGCACCTGGCCACGCAGCTTGCCCAGCGGCATCTGCCGCAATGTATCGGCGTCAAACGCGCCGCCTTGGGCCAACACCGTCTGCGCGGCAAAGCGCCCCATGGCAAGAATCACCTTGGGCTGCAGCAGTTCCACCTGGCGCAGCAGGTACGGCGTGCATTGGGCAATTTCCACCGGATCGGGGTTGCGGTTCTGCGGCGGACGGCACTTGATGACGTTGGCGATGTAGACCTTCTGCTCGCGGGTCAGGCCCATGGCCGCCAGCATGCGGTCGAGCAGTTGGCCTGCACGCCCCACGAAGGGCAGGCCTTGGCGGTCCTCTTCTTCGCCCGGGGCCTCACCCACAATGAGCCAATCGGGCGAACGGTCGCCCATGCCAGGCACGGCCTGCTGGCGGCGGCGCGACAAGTCGCACTGGGTGCAGGCGCGGATGGCATCTTCCAGCGCGGCCCAGCCCAAGCCAGACAGGTCTGCCCCTTGCGGCGCCTCCTGCGCCACCACCGGCACGGCAACCGGGCGCTGGGTGGGCGGCGGCTGCACCGGCTGACGCGCGGGAGCCGCTGGCGCCTGGGGCGCTGACATGGTGGCGGGTGCTGGGGCTGGCTGCGTGCGGACGGTGGCTGCCCGCGCGTTCGGCACAGCACTGGCAGGCGCCGTTTCCGGCACAACGGGCGCCTTCTGCTGCCACCAAAGGGCAACCCCCATTTCCGCCAGCATCGCGGATTGGCGTTCGTCCAGGCTGGGCAAGCGGTCACTCATGGCTGCCCCCATGCCCTTGCAATGCCAGGTTCCAGCTCATCACCACGGCGTCTTCGCGCTGCTGGCCTGCATCGGGGTAATACGCGCGGCGCAGGCCCACTTGCTGAAAGCCGATGGATTCGTACAGGGCGCGGGCAACCGCGTTGCTGGCACGCACCTCCAGCCAAAGCCAGTGCGCCCCCTGCATGCGGGACCATGTGGCCAGCGCCTGCAGCATGAGCTTGGCCCAGCCTTGGCGCCGGTGCTGCGGCACGGTGGTGATGTTGAGGAGGTGCACCTCGTCCACGCCCTTCATGGCCACGAAGTAGCCCAGCAGCCACCGGCCGTCCGGCAACGTGGGGGCATGCGCCCAGGCGGACGGATCCTGCATGGGGTCCGGCGTCATCACCAGCAACTGTGTGGCGTAGCCTGAATCCACCGAATCGCTGAAGTGCCGCAGATTCCAAGGATGGGAATAAGCGGTTTTTTCCACCTCGGCGACCAGGGGCAGGTTCTCTGCGTCCATGGGCACAAAGGCCAGTTCACGCCCGGCCCAGGCCGACGCCTCCAAACGCAAGACGGCTTCTGCCTCGGCGTTCACGCCCGCACCCCTTCGGCGGCCTGGGCAGCCAGCTTGGCCGCCTTGATGCGTTCGCGCTCCTCGGTGGTTTGGGCCACCTTGTCGCGCACGTACAGCGGCTGCGCACCGGCGGCGTCAACGGCCAGCCCCTGCGCCCACAGCGCGGGGGCCAGACGCAGCATGGCAGCCGCTTTCGGCAGTGCTGCTACCTGGGGCGCGGTCTGCCATACGGGGGGCAAGCGCCCGCCATAGATCGCTGCGCCGTTGCCAGCCAGCAAGGCGTGCGATCCGTTGGCACATACGGCCAGCTCCACGGGCAAGGCCTCGGGGCTGCACAGCCAGGGCTCGCCCACCAGGGCCAGGCCGCGATCCGGCTGGAACGCGACCTCGGCCACGTACATCTCGTCCATGCGCGCGTCCATGGCGGCGACAATGCGCGCGGGCATCACCTGCCCTTGCGACTGCCACTGCCAGCGCGCTTCTTCGGCCACGGCCAGCAGGGTATTCACCGGCAGAACGGGAATGCCGCCCGGGCGGCCCGCCACCGCCAAGCCCTGCACCACAGCGCAGGCCGTGCGCAAACCGGTGAAAGACCCCGGCCCGCAACCAAAGGCAATGGCGTCCAGCCCGGCCAGCGTCCAGCCTGCTTCGGCCAGCAGGCGCTGTACCTCGGGCACCAGCGCGGCTGAGGCGTGCGCGCCACCAGGCCCTCCATACACAGCCACGGGCACGCCGTCGCCAGCCGCGCCCAGCGCAATGCTCAGGTGCTCGGTGCTGGTGTCGATGGCCAACACCTTTTGCAAGGGTGTATGGGCCTGGATGAGGTTGGACTGCATCCCCCGATTATCGGGGTGCCGGGATAATCGTTCCCATGCCTGCGCCATTTCGCTCACCCCTGTTTCGCACTCGCCCCCTGCGCAACGCCCTGCGGCGTGCCGCAGCCCTGTGGCGCGGCCTGCCCATAGCCGCGGCCTCACTCGCCTTGGCACCCGCCTTCGCCCAGCCGCCCGCGCCTGGGGGCAGCTTTTTGCCACCTGAAGTCACGTCCGCCCTGCAACGCGCCAAGGTCCCGGCCGACGCGCTGGCAGCAGTGGTGGTTGATGCTGCACCCGCTGGCGCGGTACGGCTGAGCCACCGGGCTGGCGAGCCGATGAACCCGGCCTCCACCCTCAAGCTGGTCACCACCTTTGCCGCGCTGGATACCCTGGGGCCTGGGCACGTCTGGCTCACCCGGGTGCTGGCAGACGGCCCGCTGCGCGACGGCGTGCTGCAAGGCAACCTGTACGTGCAGGGCAGCGGCGACCCCAAGCTGGTCACAGAAAAGCTGTGGCTGCTGCTGCGCCGGGTGCAGGGCCAGGGCGTGCGCCGCGTGGCGGGCGACGTGGTGCTGGACCGCAGTGCCTACAACGTTCCTGCCACCGACCCCGGCGCCTTCGACGGCGAGCCGCTGCGGCCCTACAACGCCACGCCCGACGCGCTGCTCGTCAACTTCAAGGCACAGGTGTTCAACTTCACGCCCGACCCGGCTGCAGGCGTGGCCCGTGTGACGCTGGAGCCGCCGCTGGCCGGTGTGCAATGGCCCGCCACGGTACCGCTGGACAACAACCCCTGCGGGGACTGGCGCGCCAGCCTGCGAGCCAACTTCAACGACCCGCCGAACCCGCGCTTTTTGGGCAGTTTCCCTGCAGCCTGCGGCGAACGTGCCTGGCCGCTGGCCCACCCCGACCCGCAGCGCTTTGCCCAACGGGCCGTCGTGGGCATGTGGCAATCACTGGGCGGGCAGATTGACGGCACCGTGCGCGAAGGCAGCACACCCGCGCAGGCCACGCTGCTGACGGCGCTGGAGTCGCCCACACTGGCCGAGGTGGTGCGCGACGTGAACAAGTACAGCAACAACGTGATGGCGCAGCACGTGCTGCTGGCCCTGGGTCAGGCGACTCTGCCCGGCACCCCAACCACCTTCGACACCTCTCGCGAGGCGCTGGCGCAATGGTGGCGGCAGCGCCTTGGCCCGGAATACCCCTTGCCCGTGGTGGACAACGGCGCCGGGTTGAGCCGAGATGCGCGCATCACCGCCTTGTCGCTGGCTAGGCTGCTGCAGCTGGCCTACGCCTCACCCATGATGCCGGAGTTGATGGCGTCGCTGCCGGTAAGCGGCCTGGACGGCACGCTGCGCCGCAGCACGATGGGCACTGGCCTGGCCCACCTGAAGACCGGGAGCCTCCGCGATGTGCAGGCCCTGGCGGGTTACGTGCACCTGCCCGATGGCCAGCGCCGTGTGCTGGTGGCCATCGTCAACCATGCCAATGCGCGCGCCGCGCGCCCGGCGCTGGAGGCGCTGGTGCAGTGGGCCGGTCAACCCTGACCGGCGGGCGGACGCCTCACACCCAGCGCTGCATCACCTGCCGCAGGCTGGGGGCCAGGTCCTCGCGGGCCATGGCCAGGTCCACGGTCGCCTCCAGAAAACCTTCCTTGCTGCCGCAGTCGTAGCGCTTGCCCGCGTAACGGAAGGCGTACACCT
>CAMLOF010000208.1 GCA_946481585.1 uncultured Macromonas sp.
GCTCACGCGCGCAGCCACGGCATCTGCGCTTCTCGGCACCTCGCAAGGCGCGCCATCCCCTGGGCGCACACGCCTTGGCAGAGCTGTTGTTGGCGTACCAGCGGTTGCACTCCAACATTCTTGGTGGCTGCGGCAGGCCTGGCCCTGCGGGGGCGATTTCTGTGGCGGCCACAGCGGAGTCGGCGCCCAGGGCGCCGACCGTCACAGCATGAGCCCCTGCAGGGCCAGGCCTGCCGCAGCGAGCGAGGTGCCGATTAAACCTTCGACCTGCCCATCGCCAACAGCAACAGGCTCACCAAACTGGACGCCACCAACGCCCCCAGAAACGGTGCCAGCGTAGGCACCCCAGTGGGAAAGCTGGCCTGCTGCAACCCCTGGGCCAGACTGGCGTGCGACACCCAACCCGGCAGCACAGCCCCCACCAGCCCAGCGACCGCACCGCCAATGGCTGCCAAAGGCGTCATACGGCGCCACAACCCCAGCAACACCGGCACCACTGCCGTGGCACACAACAGGTCAGCCACCAGGAACAAGCGCAACACCGAAATGCCCTGCAAGGCCAACATCACCACCGGCACCATCAACAGCACCGTTATCCAGCGCGCAGCGGCCAGGGTCGTACCCTGCCGCGCTGTGACCAGCAGCGACGCCACACCGTTCTGCAAGGTATCAACCGAAGAGGCCACCAGCGCCACCGCCAAGAGCAAAGCTGGAATGGCCAACCACGAAGGCGACTCCGCCAGCATGGCAAAAAACGGCGTGGGCGGCGTGCCCAGATCCCGCCCGGTGCCCGCCATCCAGGCACCGACCATCCCCACCACGGCCACCACCACCACCGACGTGATGCCGCCCAGCCAGCCGCCACGCACCAGCTCGCGGTCGTCGCGCGCGGCCCACACCCGCTGCCAGTAGCCTTGGTGGAACAGGTTGGCCGCCGTGACGGCGATGACCAGCGTCAGCGCCACCTGCAGGGCGTCGCTCACGGGAATGGACGGCCACACCAGCGGCTTGGGGTCGGCGGGCAAGGTCTGCCATGCCACACCCAACACCAACACCAGCAAGGCCAGCAGCAGCCAGGCTTGCCAGCGGTCCGTCACCAGACTGGCACGCAAGCCACCCCACGCGGTGTAGATCAACGTAGCAACGGCCACGCCCACCACCGCCACGCTGCCCGGCAAGGGCGACAGCAAGGAAGTGATGGCACCAATCGCCGTCAACTCGGCTGTGAGGAAGCACAGCATGTAAAGCACCGAGATGGCCGCCACCCAGTGGCGCAGACCCGTACCAAAGCGCGCCTGCGCGTACTCGGTGATGCTGCGCCCCTGGGGCAACAAGCGCCGGATGGCCGGGCCGCACCACGCCAGCACAATGAAGGGGAACGCCGCCCCCAGCGCGTAGCCAGCAACACCCAGCGGCCCGACGAAAGCCCCCACCTCCGGCGGCACAAACAAAATCCACGCGCCCAAGCCCGAAGCCAGGAACGACAGCCCCAAGGTCGATGCGCTCTGGGAGTTGCGCGCGGTCAGGTACTCGTCCAGGTCGCCACCCGCCGTGCGGGCACGCAAGCCGATCCAGACGAAAAAGACCAGTGCCGCACCCAAAGCGGCGGCGGTGGCATACAGCATGTTCATAGGATGTAGCGAGACAGATCTTCGTTGCGGCTGAGTTCGCCCAGGCGGGCATCCACATAGGCGGCATCCACTGTCACGGTCTGGCCTTCCAGCCGCGCGGCATCAAAGCTCACCTCGTCCAGCAGATGTTCCATCACCGTGGCCAGGCGGCGTGCGCCGATGTTCTCGGTGCGCTCGTTCACGTCGTGGGCTATCTGCGCCAGGCGGGTGATGCCCTCGGGCGTGAACTCGATGGTCACCCCCTCGGTAGCCAGCAGCGCCTGGTACTGGCGCACCAGGCTGGCGTGGGTCTGCGTCAAAATGGCTTCGAAGTCCGCCACCGAGAGCGACTGCAACTCCACCCGGATGGGAAAGCGCCCCTGCAACTCAGGGATCAGGTCGCTTGGCTTGCTCAGGTGGAAGGCACCGCTGGCAATGAAGAGTATGTGGTCCGTCTTGATCGGGCCGTACTTGGTGGACACCGTGGTGCCCTCCACCAGCGGCAGCAGGTCGCGCTGCACACCCTGGCGCGAGACCTCGCCCGTGCTGGAACCTTCGCTTCGGCTGGTCACCTTGTCAATCTCGTCGATGAAGACGATGCCGTTCTGCTCGGCGTTGGTCACCGCCTGCAGCTTGATCTCTTCCTCGTTGATGAGCTTGCCCGCTTCCTCGTCGATCAGCAGCTTGCGCGCCTCGGCAATCTTCAGCTTGCGCGTCTTGCGCTTGCCAGCGTTGAACTGGCTGAACATGCCTCGCAGCTGCTCGGCCATCTCTTCCATGCCAGCAGGCGTCATCACTTCCATCATGGGCTGGGCCGCTGCCAGTTCCAGCTCGATCTCCTTGTCGTCCAGTTGGCCTTCGCGCAGCTTCTTGCGGAACACCTGTCGGGCCGTGCTGTCGGGCGCGGGTTCGTGGTCACCCAGGCGCGGCGGGGGCAGCAAGGCGTCCAGGATGCGCTCTTCGGCAGCGTCCTCGGCACGGGTGCGCAGCTTGGCCACCTCGGCCTCGCGCGTCTGCTTCACGGCCATGTCCACCAGGTCGCGGACGATGCTGTCCACGTCCTTGCCCACGTAGCCCACCTCGGTGAACTTGGTGGCCTCCACCTTGATGAAGGGCGCATTGGCCAGCCTCGCCAGGCGGCGAGCAATCTCTGTCTTGCCCACACCGGTGGGGCCAATCATCAGGATGTTCTTCGGCGTGATCTCGGGACGCAGCTTGGCGTCCACCTGCTGGCGGCGCCAGCGGTTGCGCAGTGCGATAGCCACGGCACGCTTGGCGGCCTTTTGGCCGATGATGTGTGAATCCAGTTCGGAAACAATTTCCTGTGGGGTCATGGAAGACATGGTCAGAGCACCTCGACCGTGTGGTTCATGTTGGTGTAGATGCAAAGTTCACCGGCCACCTTGAGCGACTCGCGCACGATCTGCTCGGCACTGAGCGCGGTGTGGTCCAGCAGGGCCTTGGCAGCCGACTGCGCGTAGGCGCCGCCAGAGCCGATGGCCACGATGCCATATTCGGGCTCCAGTACGTCGCCGTTGCCGGTGATGATGAGGCTGGCCGTCTTGTCTGCCACGGCCAGCATGGCCTCCAGGCGACGCAGCACGCGGTCGGTGCGCCAATCCTTTGTCAGTTCAATGGCCGCACGTGTGAGGTGGCCCTGGTGTTTTTCCAGCTTGGCCTCGAAGCGCTCGAACAGCGTGAAAGCATCAGCCGTGGCACCGGCAAAACCGGCCAATACCTGGCCATGGTGCAACCTGCGCACCTTGCGAGCCGTGCCCTTGACGACGATGTTGCCCAGCGTCACCTGGCCGTCACCGCCGATGGCCACCTGCACGCCCTCGGGCGTTTCGCGGCGCACGCAGACGATGGTGGTGCCGTAAAAAAGCGAAGAATCCTTGTGTTCCATGCTCAGTATTGTCGCAGGCGCACGGTCACGGCCTCGTCAATACCCACAACATGGAAGAAGGCTGCAATCAAGCGGCCCACCTGGGCCAACTCCACCCGAACGCCGCGCGACATGGCTGCCAACAGCCATTGCAAAAGGCTGCCTGCAGCAACAAAGTCCACGCGCCGCAGCAGCAAACAGTCGATGGAAAACACTTGGCCTGCGGGGTGTGCGTCCAATGCGGCCTGCAAGCGGGACAGCGCGGGGCCAATCTCGCCCTGCAGCACACCCGCCAACACCGGCTTGGCAGGCGCGGCGGGCTGGGCATTGGCTGCCGCCTGCGTACCTAACTGTGTATTGCCGAAGAACTGGGTGTCACCAGCCATGGCAGGCCACTCAAGCACGTCCAAGCCACCAAGCTGTGTCACCAGCGGGCGAATAGGCTCCTGCAACACCGACGCCTCCGGCTCCGGTGAGGTCTGCTGCACATCGGCGGGCAGGCTGTCCGACAGTTCAAAACGGCATACAGGCAGCTCCCACACGGGGGGCAGCACACCGTAGGTGACACAAAAATCCAACGCAGCCAGATCGAACTCTTCGGCCCTGTGCATCAGGCGCAGCATGGCCAATCGAAGGTGCCACCAGACGGGCTCGTTCTCGCGGCGGCCCGAGGGGGTACTGGCCTTCAGACGGCGACGCAACACGCTGCTGCCCAGGAAGCGGAAAAGCACGGGCTTGCCCGACCACTCCCTCACCAATGCCAACAACGCTTCTGCAGCCACCACGTCGGCAGACACCAGCTCAGTCCAGTCCAGCCATTTGACCGTGCCGGGCGTGGACACGACAGCCTTGAGCGACTGGACCGCTTCGGCATCCAGGAACGGGGGACAGACCCAGACCGAAACGCCAGCCATGGCTGCGTCGGTGGCGGACTCTGCCAAACCCGAAGAGGCAACATCTGCCTGCATGGAAGCAGGCCAGCGCGGCACAGCCACACCAAAGGCCTCGGCGTACTCGGCAGCCGACTCTTCAAAACGCTCCAGACTGCCCTGCCCGTGAAAGATGTCCAACAAGGACAGCCAGGCGGCACGGGCGGCGGGGCTGTCCACCTCCTGCGCCATGAAGGCTCTGAGGGTCTTTTCGGCCTCGGCATCGTCGCCGTTCGCGAAACGCACCGACGCTTCTTCTATCGGCTGCGGAATTTGATGGCTGGGCGTGGGAACTCCGCCCCCCGAGGCAGCCGGCTCCTCGGCCAGCATGTCGATCGGCAAAGATGGCGCCGCAGGCCGCGCCGGCTTGGCGGCCGCCTGTAAGTGAGAAGGTACGGTGACGCCACCCTCAAGCCGGGCGGGGATCGTGGTGCCGCTGCCTATGCGCACCCCGGATTCACCACTCGCGGCCTCCCCTGGCTGGCGGCTGAGCCAGTGCTGCGCCATCTGCGCCTCGATACGGGCGATTTTTTCGATGGTGCGGGCCTTGTCGGGATCGCTGGGCGGCGTGCTGGACAGGATGTCCTGCGCCCCTGCGTCGGACAGCTGCGCTTGCTGTGCCCGCTTGCGCGCCAGCGCTTCGCGCAGGAACTCGAACTCGCGCTTGCGGATCTGGTCATTTCGCCGCTTGCGCTCTATGGCAGCCTTGAGCGCGCGCCTGTCCTGCTGGGTGCCTGCGCCCGGCAGGCGGTCGTCCAACTCCGACCAGTTCACCGTCGGATGTTTGACGAACTGGGCTACCTTCGACAGGAAGCCGCCGCCGGAGTCTCCCTTGCTCATGGTTATTTCATCCGCTCACGCATGGTTGTTGATCGTTATCGCGGCGGTGTCGGGGCTTCAATCCCCGAAAAGCTTCTGCTTGAGTTCGCGGCGCTGCTGAGCTTCGATGGAAAGGCTGGCTGTCGGACGGGCAAGCAGGCGGCCAACACCGATGGGCTCACCGGTTTCGTCGCAATAGCCATAGTCGCCAGCGTCAATGCGTGCGATGGCCTG
>CAMLOF010000209.1 GCA_946481585.1 uncultured Macromonas sp.
ATCTGGTGGGTGGGCAGCGTGCCGGAGCGCATGCCGCGCTCGTGGCCGCCACCGTGCATCTGCGCCTCGATGCGCACGCGCGGCTTGCGGCGCACGTACAAGGCACCAATGCCCTTGGGGCCGTAGGTCTTGTGGCTGGTCAGGCTCATCAGGTCCACGGGCAGCTTGTTCAGGTCGATGTCCACACGGCCGGTGGCCTGGGCGGCGTCCACGTGGAAGATCACGCCCTTCTCGCGGCAGATGGTGCCCAGCGCGGCGATGTCCTGGATCACGCCAATCTCGTTGTTCACGAACATCACGCTGGCCAGAATGGTGTCGGGGCGGATGGCTTCGCGGAAGGCGTCCAGGTTGACCAGGCCGTCGGCCTGCACGTCCAGGTACGTCACCTCAAAGCCTTCGCGTTCCAGGTGGCGGCAGGTGTCGAGCACAGCCTTGTGCTCGGTCTTGACGGTGATGATGTGCTTGCCCTTGCCCTGGTAGAAGTGCGCAGCACCCTTGATGGCCAGGTTGTTGGACTCGGTGGCCCCGCTGGTCCACACGATCTCGCGGGGGTCGGCGCCGATGAGCGCGGCTACCTGCTCGCGGGCATTTTCCACGGCCTTTTCGGCCTCCCAGCCCCAGGCGTGACTGCGCGAGGCGGGGTTGCCAAAGTGCTCGTAGAGCCACGGCACCATCTTGTCAACCACGCGCGGGTCGCACGGGTTGGTGGCGCTGTAGTCCATGTAGATGGGGAAATGCGGGGTCGTGCTCATGGTTAGGGCTCGGGTAGCAGTACGGAATTACTTGGAGGCCGCCGCGCCCAGCGCGAAGACCGAATTGGGGGCGTTGACGCGGATGGGCTTGACCACCGGCGCCGACGAAATGGCACGCTTGATGGTGGGCGCATTTTCCACCACCACGCCCTTGGCCAGCTGGTCGTCCACCAGCTTCTGCAGAGTGATGGAGTCAAGGAAGTCCACCATCTTGGCGTTGAGCGCGGCCCACAACTCGTGCGTCATGCAGCGGGTGCCTTCGCCCAGGCAGTTTTCCTTGCCGCCGCACTGGGTGGCGTCAATGGGTTCATCTACCGACACAATGATGTCGGCCACGGTGATTTCGGAGGGTTTGCGGCCGAGCGTGTAACCGCCGCCCGGGCCACGGGTGGATTCCACCAGGTCGTGGCGGCGCAGCTTGCCGAACAACTGCTCCAGGTAGGACAGGGAAATCTGTTGCCGCTGGCTGATGGCGGCCAGCGTGACCGGGCCGCTGCTTTGGCGCAGCGCCAGATCGATCATGGCTGTGACGGCGAATCTGCCTTTGGTTGTGAGGCGCATGTTCTGCTCCTGTGTGAATGACTTCCAGTGCCCGCCTGAAAACCCCCACGGCTCTCAGGCACTCTCTCCACCCACCCGGCTTACGCCTGTTAGACTCTGCTGGTCGGCTGAATCCCGACTGTTTTTGTAAAGTATAACAGAAAAGCCGACTGATTCGCTCAGCCTTCAACCGGCCGAGAGTGGCATCCAGTCCGTGTCGGACTCGTGGGGTGCTGCGCCATAGCGATGCACAAAGGCAAATTCGATGCCCGTTCCGGGTTGGGCATCGTAAAAGCGCACGGTTGCGCCTATTTTTTCCGCGCGCACGCGGATGTTCATCAGCCCGCGTGCACCTTGACGCATGGCCTCGCGCGGCGGCAGGCCGCACCCGTTGTCTGCCACCGCCAGGTAGGCCACCCCTTCGTGCGACCAAGTGCGCACCGTGACCCGCGTGGCGTTGGCATGCCGCACCACGTTGGCAAAAGCTTCCTGTACGCAGCGGAACAGGTGCATCACCCCGCGTGAATCCAGCCCCGGCACCGCAGGCACCTCCTCCACCTGCCAGTCCAGCTCTATGCCAGCAGCGTCCAGTGCGGGCGCTATGCGCTGGCGCAGCGTACCCAGAATGGTCGGCAGGTCGCCTTCCATGGGCTCCAAGGAATCCAGGGTCATGCGCAACTCTTCCAGCGCGTGGTGGATCATGGACGCAATGGAATTGCGGTCCAGGCCCTCGCGCTGGCTGCGCACCATGTTCAAGGTCTGCACCAACTGACTGCCCAGCCCGTCGTGCATGTCGCGCATCAGGCGGCGACGCTCGTTCTCAATGGCCCGCTGCTGTTCCGACGCGCGCAACTGCTCAAAAGCCGCCCGCAAGTCTGCCTCGCGCTCGGCCACTTTTTCTGCCAAGGTCTCGTTCAGGCGGCGCACCTCGCGTATCGATTCGGTAGACCGCTGCAACAGCACCCAGCCCAGCGTCAGCATCAGCGCCAGACTGCCTATCGACATCCAGCGTATGTCGGCGTCGCCGGGGAAGTTCAGTTGAACCACCAAAAAATCCCGCAAGCCGGTGACGAACGTAAATCCTGCCACCACCATCACCAGAATCTGGTCCCGCGTCATGCGGCGGCCCCAGCCAGTGAGTACCGTCACCTGCGACAAGATGACGAACGCCACCACAGCCAGCACCCCTGCCCACATGCGGTAAAGGTCGTAATCCCGCGTCAGCAGCGTCACCACCATCCAGGCCGGGCCCACCACAAGCAACGCGATTGCCAGGGAGCGCGCCAGACGCAGGCGCAGGCCGAACAGGTCTTCAATGAACAAGTACAGAAAGCCGCAGTACACCGTGAAAGAGATGCGGTGCAGCAAGAAATAGGCATCAAACGAGAGCGGCGGCTCCGCCACAACGGAAAGCACCAGCCGCACGGCGTGGGCCAGCGAAGCCAACGCCATCAGGCCAAACAGCCGTTCGCGCATGATGCCCCACAGGAACGCCGCCATGAAGGCCATGAGCAAGGCCGTCATCACCATCATCCAAGTGCCGGTTACCTGCCAGCCATAGAGTGAGCGGTAGCGCTCGGCCAGAACGTCATGGTCGCCAATGTGCAAAGGCCACAAGCCGCTGCGCTCCAGCAGTTCGCCGCGCACCTGTATGTCCAGTCGGTTGTCAGCCGGGTTGCCGGCCAGCAAGGCAGAAGGCAAGGACACCAGATAAGGGAACCAGGCGGAGTTCACCGTGCGCGCCTCTGGTGCACGCCAACCAACGTTGTGCAGTTCCTGCCCGTTCAAGAGCACTCTGAACCGCGTGCCCACACGTGGCAGCAAGACTGCCAAGCGTGTGTCAGCGGCATTCTGGTAGTGCAGTTCCGCAGGCCATGGCACCCGGTAGTCCACCATGCTTTGCCAGTCGGGTGGTTCGTCGTCCAGTATGTGCGGCAGCGTTACGGCAACCTCGCCCAGCCCTGGCTGGCTGGGCACCGACGCGGTGGCAACGCGAACCTGGTGTGCCCCTTTGACGGGTGCCGGGCGCGAGACCCAGTACAAGCCTGCCAGCAACACCGCCAACACCAGCCCCACCCACACGTAGTGCGGCAGCGCGCGCATGCGTGCCAGCACCGGCAACGGGCTCGTACCAGAAGTCAAATGAGCCCCCGCTCCTGCGCCACCTTTACCACCTGCACGCGGGTGTGCACGGCCAGCTTGCGGTAAAGGTTTTTGATGTGCGTGCTGACGGTGGCGGAGCCAATGCCCAGCTTCTTGGCAATTTCCTTGTTGAGGTAGCCCTGCGCCACCAGCTTGAGCACATCGCTCTCGCGGTCAGACAGCGGGGGGGGCTCCACCAGCGTGGGAGAACCCGGCGCCTCGCCCGGTGGGCGGAACTTCTTCAACAACATGCGGGCCAGCAACGGCGAAATGGGCGCCCCGCCCTCGCAGATCTGCTCGATGGCGTCGATCAGCTCCTCGCTGCTGCACCCTTTGAGCACATAACCGGTGGCACCCATCTGCAGCGCCGTGAGCAAGCGGGACTCGTCCCCAAACACGGTGAAAACCAGCAACTCGGCGTCAGGCCGGGCCACGGCCAGCTGGCGCAGCATGTCTTCGCCACGGCCATCCGGCAGGCCCAGGTCCACCAAGAACACGTCGGCCATGCTGTTGAGTGCCATCACCTGCGCATGGGCGTAGGTGTCCGAACAGCCCACCAGCCGCCATTGAGGACGCTGTTTCAGCGTCTCCTCAACAAACAGTTGGATGGACCGGTCGTCCTCAATCAGATAGATGCGCGTGAGCTCCGGCATGCCTGCGATTTTCTGCGAAATCCGCCACTTGCGCCCTCCCCTAAACAGGGGAGGCAGCGGCCCGTTTCAGGCCACCTTGCCGTTGACGGGCGGCACGTGGTCTTCGCCATGGGCGCCCAGCACGCGGTCTTTCAGGCGGGCGAGCTGGTCGCGCACGCGGGCGGCCTGCTCGAACTCCAGGTTGCGGGCGTGTTCCAGCATCACCTTCTCCAGGCGCTTGATTTCCTTGGCCAGGTCTTTTTCGCTCATGTCCTGGATCTCGGCCAGGTGCTGCTGGGCCTGGGCCAGCTTGGCGGCTTCCTCGCCCGCCTTCTCGCTGTAAACGCCGTCGATCAGGTCCTTGATGCGCTTGACCACGCCCTTGGGCGTGATGCCGTTCGCCTCGTTGAAGGCAATCTGCTTGGCGCGGCGGCGTTCCGTCTCACCAATGGCCCGCTTCATGGAGTCGGTAACGCGGTCGGCGTACAGAATGGCCATGCCGCTGAGGTTGCGCGCCGCCCGGCCTATGGTCTGAATCAGGCTGCGCTCGGACCGCAGGAAGCCTTCCTTGTCGGCGTCCAGAATGGCCACCAACGACACCTCGGGGATGTCCAAGCCCTCGCGCAGCAGGTTAATGCCCACCACCACATCGAAAGTACCCAGGCGCAGATCACGGATGATCTCCACCCGCTCCACCGTGTCCACGTCGGAATGCAGGTAGCGCACTTTCACACCGTTTTCCGTCAGGTAGTCGGTCAGCTGCTCGGCCATGCGCTTGGTCAGCACGGTGATGAGCACCCTCTCCTGCCGCTCCACCCGCAGGCGGATTTCCTGCAGCACGTCGTCCACCTGATGGGTGGCGGGGCGCACCTCCACCACCGGGTCCACCAAGCCGGTGGGGCGCACCACCTGTTCCACCACCTGGCCCGCGTGCTGTTTTTCGTAGTCGGCCGGCGTGGCCGACACAAACACGCACTGGCGCATGCGCTGCTCGAACTCCTCCAGCTTGAGCGGGCGGTTGTCCAGCGCGCTGGGCAGGCGAAAGCCGTACTCCACCAGCGTGGTCTTGCGGGCGCGGTCGCCGTTGTACATGCCGCCCAACTGGCCAATCATCACGTGGCTTTCGTCCAGGAACATGATGGCGTCCTTGGGCAGGTAGTCCGTCAGCGTGCTGGGCGGGTCGCCGGGCGCTGCGCCGCTCAGGTGGCGGGTGTAGTTCTCAATGCCCTTGCAGTGGCCCACCTCGCTCAGCATCTCCAGGTCAAAGCGGGTGCGCTGCTCCAGCCGCTGCGCCTCCACCAGCTTGCCCATGCTCACCAGTTCCTTCAGGCGCTGGTCCAGCTCTATCT
>CAMLOF010000210.1 GCA_946481585.1 uncultured Macromonas sp.
GGCTGCCCCAAAAGACTAAGGCCCCGACATGGTCGGGGCCTTGCGTTGGATCAAACCATGCTCAGCTTCAACGGCGCGGCCTCACTCATCACCAAGCGCCAACCAGCGGCATCTGTCGCGAACTGCCGGGTCTGCCGCGTGAAAAGTGACTGTTCCTCGCCCTTTTACCCGCAACACCAACCGAGGCGCCATGACCGGCTCCGCCCACTTCCAATGCAGCCACTTGACGTGGGTGATGTCGTGCAGCTGCACCTCGCTGTACGTCAACCATCCTTCGGAGATGGACGTGTCGGTCACCACGGTCCGGCTCATCAACACCTTCAGGTATCCCCAAGCCACCATGGCCGCCACGCCAACCAAGGCCCACCAGGCTTCCCCGGGCAGGTCTGCCCAGGGAATCTGCTCCCAGGCCAACCCCAGGGAGGCCGCAAGGCTGGCCAGCATCACCGACGCCAGCCACTTGGCCCCCCCCGGGTACGAGGTTCCAGCAAGCGTGCCTTTGGGCTCACTCACTTTTGCGGCTCCTTGGTGTCACCCTGCAGTTCCTTGAGCAGTTCGTCCGTGCTGTTGGACAGCGCATCTTCGTCAATCTGCTCAACGACCGGGATTTCCACCTTGTCCAGGTCCACCTCGACCTTTTCGTCCAGGAACACCGTCACCGTCTGCGGCACGAAGATGACGATGGCCACCAGCACCAATTGCAGCAGCACGAACGGCACCGCGCCCAGGTAGATGTCGCGGGAGTGCACCTTCTTGGGCAAGGCCCCGTTCTTGAACAGCGAGTCGGAAATGCCCCGCAGGTAGAACAACGCGAAACCGAAGGGCGGGTGCATGAAGCTGGTCTGCATGTTCACGCACAGCAGCACGCCAAACCAGATCAGGTCGATGCCCAGCTTCTCAGCCACCGGCCCCAGAAGCGGCAGGATGATGAACGCGATCTCGAAGAAGTCGAGGAAGAAAGCCAGGAAGAAGATGAAGATGTTGACAACGATGAGGAAGCCTATCTGGCCACCCGGCAGATCGCTCAGCAGGTGCTCGATCCACTTGCCGCCGTCCACGCCCTGGAACACCAGTGAGAAGACGCGCGAGCCGATCAGGATGAAGACGACCATGGAAGTGATTCGCATGGTGCCCCGCATCGCATCGCGAACCAGCGGCCAGGTGAGGCGGCGGTGCATGGCCGCCAGGATGAAGGCGCCTGCCGCCCCCATGGCACCGGCCTCGGTGGGTGTGCAGATGGCGTTCGAGATACCGGGCAAACCACCCATGCTGCCCAACACGGCAAAGATGAGCACCGCCGAGGGAATGATGCCGCGCAGACAAGTCTTCCACAGCGCCCAGCCCTGCAGGGTGCGTTCCTCGGCGGGGATGCCGGGCAGGTGCTGCGGCTTGAGGCGCGTGAGCACGAACGTGTACGCCAGGAAGATCAGCACCTGCAGCATGGAAGGCCCCCAGGCGCCCTTGTACATGTCGCCCACCGATCGGCCAAGCAAGTCGGCCATCACGACCAGCACCAGCGAGGGCGGCACCAGTTGCGTGATGGTGCCCGAGGCAGCGAGCACGCCGGTGGCGTAGCGCATGTCGTAGTTGTAGCGCATCATCACCGGCAGCGAGATCATCGCCATGGCGATGACCTGCCCGGCCACGGTGCCGGTGATGGCCCCGAGGATGAAACCCACCACGATGACGGAGTAGCCCAGACCGCCGCGGGCGGGACCGAAAAGCTGCCCCATGGAGTCGAGCAGGTCCTCGGCCAGCCCGCACTTCTCCAGAATGGCCCCCATCAAGGTGAAGAAGGGAATGGCCAGCAGCAGTTCGTTGGACAGGATGCCGAACAGGTTGAGCGGCAGGTTGCCCATGAAGGTCACGGGGAACCAGCCCATGTGGATGGCATAGAACCCGCAGGCCAGGCCCAGGGCACCCAGCGAGAAGGCCACCGGAAAGCCGATCAGCATCACCACGATCAGCATCCCGAACATCAGGGGAGCAAAGCTTTCGACGGTCATTGCAGCGGCCTTTCGTAGTGGGTGTCCATTTCGTAAACGTGCATGAGCCAGCCGATGCGCTTGATCACCTCAGACACGGCCTGCAGGATGAGCAAGCCCATGCCGAAGGGAATGGTCAGCATGGCCGGCCAGCGGATCAGGCCGCCAGCGTTGCTGGACATTTCCTTGGTCACGTACATCTGCGTGAGCACGGGCATGGCCGACCAGGCCACGAACGCACACAGTGGAATGAGGAAGATGCAGATGCCCACCAGGTCGACGATGACCTTGGTTCGCGTGGGGTAGATCCCGTAGAGGATGTCGACCCGCACGTGCTCGTTCACACGCAGCACCTGTGACGCGCCGAACATCACACAGACGGCGAAGAGGTACCACTGGATTTCGATGAATGCGTTGGAACTGATGTCCAGCGAATAGCGGATGACCGCATTGCCTGCGCTGACTGCGCACGCGATCAGAATGGCCCACTTGGCCAAGACTGCGAAGCGGTCTGTGACCGCGTCGATCAGTCTGGCCAGAGCCAGCAATGTTTTCATGGCCTGTCTCCTTGATTGCACCCATGCCGGGGTGCTGAAGACTAGCCTGACGGGTGTTAACGCCGCATATAAAAACGCGTCAACGGGCCAGTGGCGCGTCGCCCTCCAGCAGCAGCCGGTAGCCCACGCCCGTTTCGGTCAGCAGGAACTGGGGGTGCGAAGGGTCGGCTTCGAGCTTCTGGCGCAGCTGGTGCACATAAATGCGCAGGTAATGCGCCTGCTCGGCGTGACCAGGGCCCCAGACCTCCCGGAGCAATTGCCGGGTGGTGACGACCCGGCCCGCGTGCCTGGCCAGAACTTCCAGCAAACGCCACTGGGTGGCCGTCAGGCGCACGGGCTCGCCCTGGCGGGACACGCTGCGGGCCACCAGATCGATGCAAACCTCGCCCAGTGTCAATCGGGTGTCGGCAGCGGCCATGGACAGGCCCGCATGGCGCAATGCCACGCGCAGGCGCGCATGCAGCTCCGCCACGCCAAAGGGTTTGGTCAGGTAGTCGTCCGCGCCTGCGTCCAGGGCATCCACCTTCTGCGACTCGTGTGTCCGCGCCGACAGAACCAGAATGGGGCGCTGCGTCCAGGAACGGATGTTGCGCACCAGTTCTACCCCGTCTCCGTCGGGCAGGCCCAGGTCCACCAGAAACAGATCCACCCGGCGGTTTCCGGCCAGCGTCATGCCCTCGCGCATGGTCGAGGCCAGATGCACGCCGTAGCCTTCGGCCTCCAGCGTGGTTCGCAACAGTTCGCGGATGGCGGCCTCGTCATCCACCACCAGGATCTGCAATCGCGTCCGGTTCTGCAAGGTCTCACTCTCCTGCCATGATGGGGTGCGCGGGCTGAGGGAACCAGACCTCGAACACGGCACCGCCTTCGTTCCGAACCGACACGCCACCGCCGTGCAGGCGGGCGACGGCCTCGCATATTGCCAGCCCCAGCCCGGTTCCCTTGGTGGCGCCATGGTCTCCAGCGCGGTGGAACTTCTTGAACACCGCCTGCGCCTGCCCCGGGGCCAGCCCCTGGCCCTCGTCGCGCACCGAAAGGGTCCAGCGGTCAGCACCCATGGTAATGGCCACGTGCACCGTTGACGCATCTGGCGAGTGCTGTGCGGCGTTGAGCACCAGGTTGGCGATCACCTGCCCCACCAGCCGTGCGTCGCACCAGACTACGTCGGACTCCCGGGCGTCGATGCGCAAGTGGCGCTGGCCCAACGCAGCTTCGACTGAGGCCACGCCCTCCTGCACGAGTTCTTCAGCAGGACACCATTCGCACTGGGGCCGCACGGCACCGTCTTGCAACCGGGCCAGGTCGAGCAGGTCGCTGGTCAGGGCCTGGAGGCGCTGGGCTTGCTCCAGGACGTTACGGGCCAGCACGTCGCGCTGCTCGACCGTGATGTGCGCCCCCTGCGACAGCACCGTGGATGCCGCGCCGATGATGGTGGTCAGCGGCGTGCGGAAGTCGTGCGAGATGCCTGCCAGCAACGTGTTGCGCAAGCGCTCGGCCTCGGCCTCGACGGCCGCTTCGGCGCTGCGGCGTTCGTGGTAGTGGCGTTGCAGGGCCACGGCAGCCTGGTCGGCAAAGGCGTGCAGAAGGTGCATGTCTTCCGCGCAACGCCGCTCGTCAGGCAGGTCGCGCACGACCAGCCGCCCCAGGCACTCGCCACCATCTGTAAGCGGAATGACGACATCCCCCGGGTTGGCTGGGTGGTCGGCGTCCAGCAGCACCTGCGCCGGGGCCTGCAGAAACCGCTCTACGGCCATGGCAACGTTGGTGCAGATGTCTTCAGGCGTGCGTGACTGCGCCATGCTCTGCGCCAACAGGCTCAAGGCCTGGGCCCGGTGGGCCTGGGCGAGCGCCTGCATGGAAGCATCGCGCGTGCGCCCCGCCAGCCGGCTCACCAGCAACCCTACCCCCAGCATGATGCCCAGGGTGAACGCGTACTCTGGCTCGGCGGGCTTGAGCGACCAGCGGGGAGCGACGAATATCCAGTCAAACAGCAGCACGGCCGACAGCACCGTGACAACCGAAACCACCGGCCCGCGGCGCAGCGCCACGTACAACACGCCCACCAGGTAGATCAACAACAGGTTGATGGGGTGCAGCCAGGGTGAGATAAGTGCGCTGACCGCCGTGCAGCCCACCAGAACGAGCAGTGGCATGCCCCAATCGGCCACAGGCGCCAAGGCCCGGCGCCATGCGGGCCCGCTGCGCCCTGTGGCAGCCCGCGCCCGCACGCGGCCTGGTGCGACCAGGATGTGGATTTCCGTCCTGGGCAGGCTGGCCGCCAGCACTTCGGAGAAGTCGCTCAACCGTTCGCCAAAGTTGGCCCAGTAGCGCAGCCCCGTGGCCCGGTTGCCCAGAAGCAGGTGTGCGGCACGGAACAGGCGCGCCTGGTGCACGATGGTCGAGAGGATGTGTGTTGCAGTGTCCAGGTTGAGGCTGACGCGGACCAGTTCCGCTCCCCACTTTTGGGCCTGTGCCAGCGCCTGATCCAGATCCTGGCGAACGGCTGCACTGGCGTACCGCGCCGCCACCGTGTCCATGTAAAGCACTTGCCAGGGCATGCCTTCGGCGCGGTGCAGGCGGTGGGCGTGTTCCACCAACTGCAAGGCCTGCCCATCGGCCATCACACAAACCAAAAGGCCGCCGCCTGGGGAGGCGACGGCCTTTGTCAGAGCTTCGTCTGTTTGGCGGGCCATTCACCGATTTTGCATCGGTTTGCACCCACCAGTGCCACGGGCATCAGGCCCTGTTGCGCAAGCGTTTCCACCAGTCTGTCTGGCTCACCACGGTGAAGACCAGGGCGGCCAGGATGATGGCGGACAGCGGCG
>CAMLOF010000211.1 GCA_946481585.1 uncultured Macromonas sp.
CAGCCGCAACCGGCCGAGGGCATCACCTACGCCCACAAGATCGACAAGGCTGAGGCCCGTATCGACTGGACGCTGGACGCGACTTTGCTGGCGCGCCGCGTGCGGGCGTTCGATCCATTCCCCGGTGCCGTGACATCGGCGAACGGCGAAGCCATCAAGGTGTGGGCGGCACAGGCCGAGGGTGACGTGTTGCCCGCCACAGGCAGCCCGCCCGGCACGGTTCTGGCGGCTGGCCCGCAGGGGCTGCTGGTGCAGACGGGCCGTGGCGTGCTGCGGCTGACCGAGTTGCAGCGTGCCGGAGGCAAGCGCCTGCCCGTGGCCGACTTCCTGCGTGGCGCCAATGCGCCTGCTGTCGGAGCTTGCCTGGGGCAGGAAGCCGGAGAGGGTGCATGTTCCTGAAGGCGGCTTACCGGCGCCTGCCCGAATTCCGCGAGGGCATGCTTGACCAGGGCAGCGTGGCCACAGGCATTGCCGCCTGGGGGCTGATGACCGGTGTGGCCATGGTCAAGGCGGGCATGAGCCCGTTTGAGGCCGTGGCCATGACCTTGCTGGTGTACGCGGGCAGCGCCCAGCTCACGGCTGTGCCCCTGATCGCTTCTGGTGCGCCGTTGTGGGTGATCCTGGCCGCGGCGTTCTGCGTCAACCTGCGCTTCGTGGTTTTTTCGGCGCACCTGCGGCCCTACCTGCGGCATCTGCCTTGGCGCGAGCGTGTGATCACCGGTTACGTCACGGGCGACCTGAGCTACGTGTTCTTTGCCAAGCGGTATCCGCACCCAGGCAAGACGCCCGAAGAACAGCTGCGCCAGGAAGCCTACCTGGCGGGCAACTGCGCGATCAACTATGGCTTCTGGATGGTTGCCAGCCTCGTTGGCATTGCGCTGGCGAACGTGATTCCACCTGAGTGGGGGCTGGGGTTTGCAGGCATCCTGGCACTGCTGGGCGTGGGGTGCTCTTTGGCAACTTCGCGCTTGCGGGTGCTTTCGGCCGGTGTGGCGGGAACTGCAGCCGTGGTGGCCTGGGCCCTGCCGCTCAAGCTCAACATCCTGGTGGCTATCGCCTCGGCGGTGGCAGTGTGCCTGGTGGCCGAAGCCCATGGCCCGCGCTGGTTGCGCGGTGCTCCCATTCCGCCGGTGAAGCACCATGATTGACACCGACCCCTGGACCCTCCTGACCATCGTCGCGCTCGCGGTGGTGACGGTGATCACCCGCAGCTTTTTCCTGTTCTCCGACAAGCCCTGGCACATGCCCCACTGGGCCGAGCGGGGTTTGCAGTACGCGCCCATCGCTGCGCTGGCGGCAGTGGTGCTGCCAGAGATATTTACCGATCATGGCCAGTGGATACGCACCTGGCAGGACGCGCGCCTGTTCTCTGCGGCCGCTGGGGCGGCATGGTTCTTCTGGCGAGGAGGCGTGCTGGGCACCATTGTGTGCGGCATGGCTGTGTACCTGCCATTGCGCCTGGGCCTGGGGTGGTGAGCGCCTGACGCTGAGCGACGATCAGGCAGTTTGTTGGTGATGTCGACCCGCCCAGCGGTCGAGTGCTGCCTGCAACTGGTCCTTTTGCACGGGTTTTGACAGAAATTCGTTGACCCCGGCACCTGCGGCGCGGTCCTCTGCATCGTTCATCACGTCTGCGGTCAGCGCCACGATCGGAATCCGGCATTTTTCGCCCGGCAAAGCGCGGATCAGCTTTGTGCTGGTGAGACCATCCATCTCGGGCATGTGGATGTCCATGAAGACGATGTCGAAGTCGTGTTCGCGAACGAGATCGAGGGCCTGTTGCCCGTTTTCGGCGAATGTGACAGCGTGCCCCAGTTTGTTGAGCAGAGCACCCATGAACTTGCGGTTCACAGGGTGGTCTTCAGCCACCAGTACCGACCATTCGATGCTTTCGGCGTGCCGGGTAGGCGCAGGGGAGGGGGCGGGCTCTGGAGGCATGGGGGTTGCCGCCGCTGATGCTGGTGGAGTTGCCAGTGGGGGCACGCTGGGCGCGGGCGCGTGGGCAGGCGCGAGGTGCGTTGGCAGCTCCAGCGTGAAGACAGAGCCTTCCCCTATGGCGCTGCGGACGGATATCTCTCCGCCCATCAGGCGTGCCAAGGTACGGGAGATTTCCAGCCCCAGGCCGCTGCCGCCAAAGCGCCGGGTGGCGGAACCATCCACCTGGTGGAAGCGCTGAAAGAGTTGCGCCTGCATGGATTCATTCATGCCGATGCCGGTGTCGCGAACCGTCAATACCCAGCGCACTGTGCCTGCGTGCTGTGTCCAATTGACACGAACGTCAACTTCGCCTTGGTCGGTGAATTTGACGGCATTGCTCATCAGGTTGAAGAGTATTTGCCGGGTGCGAGTAGGGTCGGCGAGCACGGGGCCGGGCGTGTCGCTGGGCAGGTGCAGCCGCATGGTCAGTTGCTTGCGCTGCCCAGCAGGCGCCATGACGGCATGCACTTCGCTGATGAGTCGCAGCATGTCCACGGGTTCGGGCTGGACGCTCATCTTGCCCGCTTCCAGCGCGGACATGTCCAGAATGTCGTTGAGCAGGTTGAGCAGGTGGCGTGCCGAGTCGCGCGCGGTGAGCAGGTGGTCGCGTTGCTGGCGTGTGAGCTGGGTTTCTTCCAGCATGTCCAGCATGCCGAGCAGGCCGTTGAACGGGGTGCGCAGCTCATGGCTCATGTTGGCCAGGAAGCGGCTTTTGCCCTGGCTGGCGCTGTCGGCCTGGGCCTTGGCCTCGCGCAGGGCGTCGTTGAGCATTTCCAGTTCACGGCGTTCGCGCTGCAGGCGGCGGTGGCGCACCATCAGTGCTGTTGCGCCCAGCAGCAGCATGCCCACCTGAAAGGCGACCAGCCAGCTGATCAGGCGGCTTTGGCCGCGCACCGTGTCTAGCTGTTCCTCGATCAGGCTGCTGACCAGATGGTTGGAGGCGAACGATAAGGCCTGGACTTCTGGGCCCATGCTGTAGAGCGTTTCAAGAATCTGCGACAGCTCGGGCAGATGGGAGGGGGGATCCGTCATGAGCGGATCGATCTGCTTTACCAGCGCCTCCAGTTTGGGCAGCAATGTCAGGTATTCCGGTTTGTCGCGCAGCCTGGAGGTGCTTGGGCTGTCGCGCAGCAGGTCGACCCGGCTGAGCAGGATTTCATAGCGCAGCCCCAGTTGCTCCCAGTCGGGTTCATGGCGCGTCTGAAGCGATTGTCCCAACTCGGCGCGAAAGCGCAGGAATTCGCGTTCAAACTGGAAGGTGAGGGCGGTGATGGAGTCGGTCTGCAGCCGCGCGGTTTCTTCCACCGAGCGGGCCTGGCGCAAGAAGACGGCCAACATCACCGCCAGCCCCACGGCCATCAGCAAGGTGGTCAGAGACAACCATAGCAGGAAGCGGCGGTTGCCCGGTTGGCTTCGCATGGCGTGTCAGTCGATGTCCAGGCTCTTGAGTTGCCAGATGGAGCGCTCGTAATAGGTGTTGGAGCGGAGTTCCTTGCGGCTGTCGAAAGGGTAGATGATGAAAAGCGGCCCGCGCGTGCGCACGGGGATGAGCTGATCGTTCATGCGGTGTGCAAGCACGATGTCGAACCGGCGGGCGTCATCCATGGGAATGATGATGCGGTAGTCGTTCAGTGCTGTTGCCTTGAGCTGTGAGCCCTGGGCCTTGACGGCGGCCAGCACGTCGCGCAGCAGCGGCCCGGTGAATTTGATAGGACCGTTTTCCCAAGGAGTTTGGGTGACGAAGGTGTGCTGGGGCAGGGCCTCCAGCATGGCCAGGTCAAACAGCGCCTGACGCTCGGCGTTGGTTTCGCCGATCTTGCCGGTGATGGTGAGGATGACCTTTCCTTGCGGGGCGTCCAGCGCATGTGCTGGTGTCTGAATTCCCGCCCAGCTGAACACGCCCGCAGTGATCGCGATGAAAGCTTGGCGTCGGCTTGTCAGTATCACTTATCACCTTTCGAGCAGTTGTTTTGGGCGATCAATGATATTCGATGCCCGTTGCTTATGGCTGACTGGTGCTCAGTTACCCTGGGCGGCGTTCTGCCCGGCCCGCTGGGCGAACTCCTCGCGCAATGCGCGCAGTTTGGCGCGAGGGTCCTCCTTCGCGGTGGTTTTGTCCAGCCCCATTTCCTCTATGAAGCGGCTGGGTTGCCCGGGTACCATCTCGCGGCCCTTCTTGCGGCGCTTGAGCCAGCTCACCACCAGGGTGTGCTGCGCGCGGGTGATGCCCACGTACATCAGGCGGCGCTCTTCCTGGATGCGCAGTGCCAGGGCGTCGGCGTTGTCGTCATCGTCGGGCTTGAAGGGCAGCAGTCCCTCGTTCACCCCGGCCAGCACCACGTGCGGCCACTCCAGGCCCTTGGATGCGTGCAGGGTGGACAGGGTCACCACGTCCTGGTCCTGCTCGCGTTCGGAGATGGTGGAGATGAGCGCGATGGTCTGCGCCACTTCCAGCATGGTCTTGGGTTCGCGTTCCGTGGTGATGCCGCCGGTGTCGTCGATCTGGCCGCCGCAGCGCTGCGCCACCCAGTCGCAGAAGTCCATGACGTTGCCCCAACGGGCGGCGGCCACCTTGTCGCTTTCTTCGCTGTCGAGCAGGAACTGCTCGTAGCCAATGTCCTTGAGCCAGTCGGTGAGGAAGGTCTTGGCCGCCTCGTGCCCCGTGGTGTGGCGGGCGCGGTGTTCCAGGTCGTTCACGTAGCGGCCGAATTCGTGCAGGCCGTGCAGGGCGCGCTGCGGCAGGGCGGCGGGCAGGGAGTGCGAGAACAGCGCCTCGAACAGGCTGAGTTTGTACTGCGTGGCGAAGGCGCCGAGTGAGGCCAGCGTCTGGTGGCCGATGCCGCGCTTGGGTGTGGTGACGGCGCGCAGGAAGGCGGGGTCGTCGTCGTTGTTGACGAGCAGGCGCAGCCACGCGCAAAGGTCCTTGATCTCGGCGCGGTCGAAGAAGCTGGTGCCGCCCGAGACCTTGTAGGGGATCTGCGCCTTGCGCAGGGCGGTTTCCAGTGCGCGCGCCTGGTGGTTGGCGCGGTAGAGGATGGCAAAGTCCTTGAATGCCTTGTACTTGGCACCTGTGGTGCCTGCCGCCACCGAACCGGCGCGGATGCTCTGTATGCGTGCCACGGCACGTTCGGCTTCGTGGTCTTCGTTGTCACAGGTCTGCACGCGCACGGGCTCGCCCTCGCCCAGCTCGCTCCACAGCGTCTTGGGAAAGAGCTTGGGGTTGGGGCCGATGACGTTGTTGGCCGCGCGCAGGATGGCGCTGGTGGAGCGGTAGTTCTGCTCCAGCTTGATGACCTTGAGCTGGGGAAAGTCCTGCGGCAGGCGCTTGAGGTTGTCCAGCGTGGCGCCGCGCCAGCCGTAGATGGACTGGTCGTCGTCG
>CAMLOF010000212.1 GCA_946481585.1 uncultured Macromonas sp.
GGCTTGTGCACGGCCAGCGCGCGCAACACCGCTTGCGTTTCCATTTGCGTGAGCGCAGCCCCTATGCAGATGTGCGCACCGCTGCCGAACGACAGGGCGCCAGGGTTGGCGCGGTCGATTTGCAGGGCGTCAGGGTTGCTGTGGCGGGCAGGGTCGCGGTTGGCGGAGCCGATCAGCGGCAGGATCAGGTCGCCCCGCTGAACGGCTTGGCCGCACAGCGTCATGGCGCGGGTGGCACGGCGGCCGGTCCACTGCACGGGGCTGTCGAAGCGCAGCAGTTCACGCACGGCGTTACCTGCCAGTTCCGGCTGCTGGCAAAGCAGGCGCCATTGGCCAGGGTGTGAAAGCAAGGCGTGCAGGCCGTTGCCCAGCAGGTTGCGGGTGGTTTCATACCCGGCGAACAGCAGCATGGCGCACTGGGCCAGCAGTTCCAGGCTGGATTCGATCTGGCCTTGCGCCTCGGCTTGCAGCAGGCGGCTCACCAGGTCGTCGCCCAGGTGCTGGCGGCGCCAGGGCAGCAGTTCGCGCTCGAAGTACGCGGTCATCTCCAGCAGGCTGCGCTGGGCGCGCAGCAGCTGGGCATGCTCGGGCTGCGCGGCGCCAATGAACACCGCGATGTCGTCGCACCAGCGCATGAAGGTGGCGTCCAGCGCTGGGTCCACGTCCATCAAACGGCCGATGACGCGCGCGGGCAGCGGCCGCGCTATCTGTGCCATGAAGTCGAACGGGCCATCGAGCGCAAGCACGCGCTCGGCCACCGTGGCGTCCAGCCAGCTTTGCATCTGGGCCAGGGCGTCGGGCCGGAAGGCGGGCATGAGGATCTGGCGCAGACGGCCGTGGTCGGGCGCGTCCAGAAAGAGCATGGCGCGCGCGAACAGGCTTTGGAAGGGGCGCAGTTCGGCCCGGCCTTGCTGCGCGGCGGCCATGACCCAGCCGCCCGTGCGCTGTGCGGAAAGCGCCGGGTCGCGCAAGGCCGCCTCAACATCGGCGTGGCGGGTGAGCAGCCATGCTCCGCCAAAGAAGCCGTCGCTCCACAGCATGGCGCCCTCTTCGCGCCACGCCTGGTAGGCGGGGTACGGGTTGTCGAGGAAGGCTTCGTCTATCGACGGTGCCGTGACGGCCTCGGCCAGTGTCATGCCTCGGCGCCCGTGACCTCGGCGTCCTTCACTTCGGGGCGCTCGCCCTGGGGTTTGAGGCCAAGGCGCTCGAACAGGCGGCGGTCGCGCTGTGCCTGGGGGTTGGTGGTGGTGAGCAGGCGGTCGCCGTAGAAGATGGAGTTGGCACCCGCCGCGAAGCACAGGGCTTGCAGGGCGTCGTCCATCTGTTCGCGGCCTGCCGACAGGCGCACCATGGTGGTGGGCATGGTGATGCGCGCCACGGCGATGGTGCGCACGAACTCGAAGGGGTCGATAGGTTCGGCGTCGGCCAGCGGGGTGCCGGGCACGGCGACGAGGTTGTTGATGGGCACGGACTCGGGGTACGGGTCGAGGTTGGCAAGCTGGGCGATGAGGCCTGCGCGCTGGGTACGCGTCTCTCCCATACCCACGATGCCGCCACAACACACGTTGATGCCCGCCTGGCGGACGTTGTCGAGCGTGTCGAGCCGGTCCTGGTAGGTGCGGGTGCTGATGATGCTGCCGTAGTGGTCGGGCGAGGTGTCCAGGTTGTGGTTGTAGTAGTCCAAACCGGCGTCCTTGAGCTGGCGTGCCTGGTCGCCGTCGAGCATACCCAGCGTCATGCAGGTTTCCAGGCCCAGGCCGCGAACGCCTTCGATCATGGCGGCCACGCGTTCCATGTCGCGCTCCTTGGGGCTGCGCCAGGCTGCGCCCATGCAGAAGCGCGTGGCGCCCTGCTCCTTGGCGGCGCGGGCTGCGTCAAGCACCTCGTCCAGCGGCATGATCTTGCTGGCTTCCAGCCCGGTGTCGAAGTGCGAGGACTGAGGGCAGTAGCCGCAGTCTTCGGCGCAGCCGCCGGTCTTGATGGACAACAGTGTGGAGAGTTGGACTTCGTTGGGGTCAAAGTTTTCACGGTGCACCTGCTGGGCGCGGAACAGCAGGTCCATGAAAGGCAGGTCGTACAGCGCTTCCACGGCGGCCACGGTCCAGCGGGTTTCGGGCACGCCCACGTTGGCGCGGCGCAGGGACGACAGGGAGATGGGTGCGACGGTGGTCATGTTGTCACTTCAAAAGAGGGTTGCTTCAGGCCGAACAGGGTTTGCAGGCCAGCGGTAGAAAGATGCGGTGCGACGGAGGCCGCGTCTGGGCTTTCCAGATGGGGAACGACACCCAGGCAAGGCACGTGAAAACGCCGCTCAAACTCTTGCGTGAGGGTGTGGATGTTGTCTTGCAAGTGCAGCATGGCCGGGTCCAGCGTGTTGCCCACCCAGCCCGCCAGGTGAAGGCGGCGGGCAACGATGGCCTCTGCCGTGAGCAGCGCGTGGTTGATGCAGCCCAAGCGCAGCCCGACGACGAGCACCACCGGCAGGTTCAGCGCGCACATGAGGTGCGAGCTGTCCCAGTTGGGGCCGAGTGGCACGCACAGGCCGCCCGCGCCTTCCACCACGATCAGATCAGCGCGCTGGGCGAGTTGGCGGGCGCCTTGCTCCAGCGTGTCTCGATCGATCACACGCCCTTCGGCCTGCGCGGCCAGATGCGGCGCGCAGGGTTGGCGCAACTGGCAAGGGCCCACCTCTTCAGGTTGCAGTTCGATATTGCTGGCAGCCCACAGGGTGTGCACGTCTTCGTTGACCCATTGCCCGGCGATGTTGTCCATGCCTGCGGCCACGGGCTTGTAGCCGGCCACGCGCAGGCCCGCCTGGGCGGCGCGGTGCAGCAGCCCGGCGCTGACGCGGGTCTTGCCCACTTCGGTGTCGGTGCCGGTGACGAAACAGCCTTTCATGTTTGCTCCTCGTTCAGGATTTCGGTGAGCGCGCCCAGCAGTTGGTCCACATCGGCTGCGGTGTGGCTGGCAGAAAGCGTCAGGCGCAAACGTGCCGTGCCCACGGGCACGGTGGGCGGGCGAATGGCGGGCACACGGATGCCACGCGCTTGTAGCGCGGCCTCCAGTGCCAGTGCGCGTGCGTTGTCGCCCACGATGAGGGGTTGAATGGGCGTGAAGGACGCTGGCAGCGACAGGCCCGGGTGGCGCTCTGCCAAGGTAGCCAGACCGGTGCGCAGCTGGGTGATCAGCTCGTTGAGCCGCCCGCGCCGCTCCACGCCTTCTGGGCCTTCGATCAGCGCCAGTGAATGCCCCAGCGCATGCGCCAACGCGGGCGGCATGGCCGTGGTGTAGATGTAAGGTCGGGCGCGCTGCACCAGCCATTCGACGATGACGGGGTGCGCGGCCACGAAGGCGCCCGACACCCCGGCGGCCTTGCCGAGAGTGCCCATGTAGATCAGGCGTTCGCTGCAAAGGCCGAAATGTTCCAGGCTGCCGTGGCCATGCGCGCCCAGCACACCAAAGCCATGTGCATCGTCAATGACCAGCCAGGCGTCGTATTGCTCGGCCAGGCGCAGCAACGCTGGCAGGTCGGCCACGTCGCCATCCATGCTGAAGACGGCGTCGGTGACGATGAGCTTGACCGGGGTGGTGCAGGCACGCAGCTGGCGTTCCAGCGCGTCAAGCTGCCCATGGGGGTAGCGCAACAGCTTGGCGCGGGCCAGCAAGGCGCCGTCGATGAGCGAAGCGTGGTTGAGCTTGTCGGACAGGATGGTGGCCTGCTCATCGCCCAGTGCCGTCATCAACGCCACGTTGGCCATGTAGCCGCTGCAGAACAGCAGCGCACGTGCGCCGGGAATGTGTGGCGCTAGCCATTGCGCAAGGGTGGATTCCAACGCGGCATGCGCCTGGCTGTGGCCGCTCACGAGGTGCGACGCGCCGCTGCCCGCGCCCCACAGGCGGGCGCCTTCGGCCAAAGCATCAATCACACCCTGGTGGCCTGCCAAACCCAGGTAGTCGTTACTGCAGAAGGCGAGCATGCTGCCACTGCCTTGCCACTGTTGGTGCGGGCCACACGGCGACGCACCCACCCTGCGGCGCCTGCGCAGGGCGGCAGCGTCGATGTCAAGCAGTTGACGGTTGATGTGTTCGATCAGCATCGGGCTGTTGCAACGTGTCGTGCAGGGTGGCCTGCAAGCGCTCGGACAACCAGCGCGAGAGGTCCCCGTCGAGCACGTAGGGAGGCATCAGGTACACGGTGCGCCCGATGGGGCGAACCAGCAGTTCGTGGCGGCGGCCCGCCAGGTGAAACGCCTCGGCAAAGCGGCCCTGGGCAAGCTCGGCCTTGACGTCAAAGGCCCAGATCATGCCACGGCGACGCGGGTGCTCCACCCCGGGGTATGCCATCAGCGGTGCCAGCGCCTGGTCGAGCAAGGCCGCTTGTTGGGCGTTGCGGCCCAGCACGTCCTGGGTGTCGAAACGGTCGAGCACGGCCAGCGCCGCCCGGCAGGCCAGCGCGTTGCCGGTGTAGGAATGCGAGTGCAGGAAGCCGCGCGCCACGTCATCTGACAGGAAGGCGCGGTAGATGGCATCGCGGCACAACACCAGCGACAGCGGCAGAAAACCGCCAGTGATGCCCTTGGACAGGCACACGAAATCGGGCCAGATGCCCGCCTGTTCGCAGGCGAAGAAGGTGCCCGTGCGGCCACAGCCCACGGCAATCTCGTCGGCGATGAGGTGCACGCTGTACTGGTCGCACAGCGCGCGCACCCGTTGCAGGTAGGACGCATGGTGCATGGCCATGCCTGCGGCGCATTGCACCAGCGGCTCCACGATGACGGCGGCGATGTGCGCGTGGCGTTCGGCCAGCAGCGCCTCCAGATCGGCAGCGGCGCGGTGGGCCACCGCTGCAGCGTCCTCGCCTTCAGCGGCCTGGCGGTCGTCGGGCGAAGCTACCTGGTGCGAGCGCATCAGCAGTGGGTCGTAGGCGTCGCGGAAGACGGGCACGTCCGTCACGGCCAGGGCGCCCAGCGTTTCGCCGTGGTAACCCTGGCGCACGCAGACGAATTCGCGCTTGCCACCCTGCCCCACGTTGCGCCAGTGGTGGAAGCTCATCTTGAGCGCGATTTCCACGGCGGATGCGCCATCGCTGGCGTAGAAGGCGTGGCCCAGCACGCCACCCGTGCGGGCCGACAACCGTTCGGCCAGTTCAATGGCGGGCGCATGGGTGCACCCGGCCAGCATCACGTGGGGCAATACGTCCAGTTGCTGCTTGAGCGCGTTGACGATGCCCTCGTCGGCATGGCCGAACAGGTTGACCCACCAGCTGCTGTTGGCGTCGAAGTAGCGGTGGCCTTCCTGGTCGTACAACCAGGGGCCATGGGCGCGGGCGATGGGCAGCGGCGG
>CAMLOF010000213.1 GCA_946481585.1 uncultured Macromonas sp.
CAGTTGGGTGAAGAAGGCGCGATCCAGGTGTTCCGCCCCATGGCGGGCTCCATCCTGATGCTGGGGGCCGTGGGCCAACTGCAGTTCGAGGTTGTGCAGCACCGCCTCGAAGCCGAATACGGCGTGAAGGCACGCATTACCCACAGCCCCTACCAGGTGGCGCGCTGGGTCACCTGCCCGCCCGAAAACGGCGGCGAGACGGAACTCAAGCGCTTCATCGACGCCAACATCCACCGCATGGCTTGGGACGCGGTGGACGCGCCCGCCATTCTGGTAGACCACAACGCCACGCTGCGCGCCGTGGAAGCCAACTGGCCCAAGATCCAGTTCCATGCCATGCGCGAGCATGCGGGCCTGGTGTTTCACAAGAGCGTCTGACCACAGATGAAGCTGTTTGCGCCACTGTACGAACGCGCCATGCGCTGGGCGCGCCACCGCCATGCGCCCTGGTACCTGGGCGGGTTGAGTTTTGTGGAGTCGTCCTTCTTCCCGATTCCACCAGACGTGATGCTCGCCCCCATGTGCCTGGCGCAGCCGGAAAAAGCATGGCGCTTCGCCTGGCTCACCACATTGACGTCAGTGCTGGGCGGCTTGCTCGGCTACCTGATCGGCATGCTGGCCTTCGCCTCCATCGAGCCCTGGCTGCAGACGAGCAAGTATTGGGCGCCTTACCAGACGGCACTGGCCTGGTTCGGCGAATGGGGCGTGCTGGCGGTGTTCATCGCGGGTTTCTCGCCCATCCCGTACAAGGTGTTCACCATTGCCGCCGGGGTGCTGTCCATGGCCTTGCTGCCGTTCACGCTGGCGTCTTTCGTGGGGCGTGGTGCGCGGTTTTTCCTGGTGGCAGGGCTCATGCGCTGGGGCGGAGCGCGCATGGAGGCGGAGCTTCACAAGCACATCGACCGCCTGGGTTGGGCCACCGTGGCCCTGGTAGCGGTGGGCGCGGCAGCCTACGCACTGCGCTGATCTGCTGCGTCAAAGCTGCGCCAGCAGGCGCTCCACGGCACGCGGGTAGATGATGTGCTCCTGCGTGAGCACGCGGGCGGCCAGCGCCTCGGGCGTGTCGTCTGGCAACACCGGCACCACTGCCTGGTCCAGGAACTCGCCATGGTCCAGTTCGGCGGTAACGCGGTGCACCGTGGCGCCGGCAAAGCGGCAACCCGCCTCGATGGCGCGCTGATGCGTGTGCAAACCAGGGAAAGCGGGCAGCAATGACGGGTGGATGTTGACCAGCCTGCCGTCATAGTGGGCCACGAAACCGGGCGTGAGGATGCGCATGAACCCGGCCAGTACCACCAGCGCCGGGTGGCCCTGCGGATCGAAACCGTCGATGACGCGCACCAGCTCGGCGTCAAATGCCTCGCGCGAATCAAAGCCTTTGTGATCCAACACGGCGGTGGCAATACCCTGCTCGCGTGCAAAGTCCAGCCCTTTGGCATTGGCTCGGTTGCTCACCACCGCCGCCACGCGTGCGCCCAGGCGCTCGGGCCAGCGCTGCTGTTGCGCCGCACGCACAATGGCAGCCATGTTCGACCCCGCGCCGGAGATGAGGATGACGATGTTCTTGTCTGTCTGGGAAGGCATGGGGCAGGAGTGTAAATGTCACCGGCCGGACAACCAAAAATCGAACGTGCGTGCTAAAAACCCGCAGCAAAGGAGACGCCCCATGGATCTGGCATTCACCCCCGAGGAACAGGCCTTCCGCGCGGAAGTACGAGCCTGGGTCAGGGACAACCTTCCCGCAGAAATTGCGCAGAAGGTACACAACGCGCAACGCCTGACGCGCGACGACATGCAAGGCTGGGCCAGGATTCTTGGCAAAAAGGGCTGGCTGGGCTACGGCTGGCCCAAACAGTTTGGCGGCCCCGGCTGGAACGCCGTGCAAAAGCACCTGTTTGAAGAAGAATGCGCGCTGGCAGGCGCGCCGCGCATCGTGCCCTTCGGGCCAGTGATGGTGGCCCCCGTCATCATGGCCTTTGGCAACGCTGAACAACACAAGCGTTTCCTGCCCGGCATCGCCAGCGGTGAAGTGTGGTGGAGCCAAGGCTACAGCGAGCCGGGCTCTGGCTCCGATCTGGCCAGCCTGAAGACCCGCGCCGAGCGCGTGGGCGACAAATACATCGTCAACGGCCAGAAAACCTGGACCACACTGGGCCAGTACGGCGACTGGATCTTCTGCCTGGTGCGCACCTCCACCGAAGGCAAGCCGCAGACGGGCATCAGCTTCCTGCTCATCGATATGAAGAGCCCCGGCATCACGGTGCGGCCGATCAAGCTGCTCGATGGCGAGCACGAGGTCAACGAGGTGTGGTTCGACAACGTGGAAGTGCCCGCCGACAACCTGATTGGCGAAGAGAACAAGGGCTGGACCTACGCCAAGCACCTGCTGAGCCACGAGCGCACCAACATTGCCGACGTGAACCGCGCCAAGCGCGAACTGGAACGGCTCAAGCGCATTGCCAAAACCGAAGGCGTATGGGACGACCTGCGTTTCCGCGACCAGATCGCTCTGCTGGAGGTGGACATCGTGGCGCTGGAGATGCTGGTGCTGCGCGTGCTGAGCGCCGAAAAGTCGGGCAGGAACTCCCTGGATATTGCGGGCCTGCTCAAGATCAGGGGCAGCGAGATCCAGCAGCGCTACACGGAGCTGATGATGCTGGCTGCTGGCCCTTTCAGCCTGCCCTTCATCTTCGAGGCCATGGACGCGGGCTGGCAAGGCGACTTCCCCGGCGGCGTGGTGGCCAACGCACCCCTGGCGGCCAACTACTTCAACATGCGCAAGACCACCATCTACGGCGGCAGCAACGAGGTGCAGCGCAACATCGTGGCGCAGACCGTGCTGGGCTGAGGAGAACACACATGGACTTCGACTTTTCCGACGACCAGGAACAACTGCGCGACGCCGTGCGCCGCTGGGTGGACAAGGGCTACACCTTCGAACGCCGCCGTGCTGCGGTGGCCAATGGCGGCTTCGACCGCAACGCCTACCGTGAACTGGCCGAGCTGGGCCTGTGCGGCCTGTATGTGAGCGACGAACACGGCGGCACGGGCATGGGCCCGGTAGAGGGCATGGTGGCGATGGAGGAACTGGGGCGAGGCCTGGTGCTGGAGCCGCTGGCGCAGACGCTGATAGCCTCTGGCGTGCTAGGCGGGTACGGCGACGCGGGCCTTCAAACGAGGTGGCTGCCCCGCGTCGCTTCAGGCGAAGCGCTGGTCGTGCTGGCCCACCAGGAACGCGTTTTGCGCCACCATCTGGGTGCCGTCAACACCCACGCCACCGCGACCGCGGGCAACTGGACCGTCAGCGGCACCAAGAGCATCGTGCCCGCTGGCGATTTGGCCGATGCGTGGCTGGTACCTGCGCAGACCAGCCAGGGCTTGGCCCTGTTTCTGGTGGAGCGTGGCGCCAACGGCACCCAGGCCAGCGGCTACCTCACGCAGGAAGGCAGCCGCGCCGCAGAAGTGCTGTTCCACAACACCCCCGCGCAACTGATCACCACCGACGGCCAGACCGCGCTGGAACATGCCGCAGACATCGGCATTGCCGCCGTGTGCGCCGAGGCCGTGGGCGTGATGGACAAGACCTTGGCGCTTACCGCCGAGTACCTGAACACCCGCAAGCAGTTTGGCGTACCCATCGCCAGCTTCCAGGCACTGCGCCACCGCGTGGCAGACATGAAGATGCAGCTGGAACTGGCCCGCAGCATGAGCTACTACGCCAGTCTCAAGCTCAACGCGCCAACGGGCGAGCGCCGCCAGGCCCTCGCACGCGCCAAGGTGCAGCTGGGCCAGTCCATGCGCTTCGTCGGGCAGCAGGCAGTGCAGTTGCACGGCGGCATTGGCGTCACGGACGAATACATCGTCAGCCACTGCTTCAAGAAGCTCACACAACTGGAGTTGACCTGGGGCGACACGCTGCACCACCTGGGCGAGGTATCTGCGCGCATGCAGGACACAGCCGGGGTGTTTGCCTGAGCGCTGACTCTCTGACAGCACCTCCCTTGTATTGAAGATGCGTTAGACTCGCGCCGGGTGCAGCCCAATCCGGGGCTGCAGGTTCATGCGAAGGTCGGGCCGCCTCGCGGTATTTGTTCGCCCCCATGAACCCTACCTTGATTCAGATCATCGGCACAACCCTGTTCGCGTTGGCCGTCGTCCACACCTTCTCCACCAAATTCTTCGAGCGGCTGGCCCACACCCAGCCACGCCATGCCGGCATTTGGCACTTGCTGGGCGAAGTGGAGGTCGTCTTCGGTTTCTGGGCCATGGTGCTCATGGTCTTCATGTTTGCCGTCATGGGCAAGACCGAGGCCACCGCATACATCGACAGCCGCAACTTCACAGAGCCCATGTTCGTGTTCGTGATCATGGTGATTGCGGGCACCCGGTCTGTCCTTCAGTTCGCTGGGACGCTCGTCAGGCTGACTGCCACCTTCCTGCCCTTGCCCCGCGGCATGGCTCTGTACTTCCTGACTCTGGCGATGGTCCCCCTGCTGGGCTCTTTCATCACCGAGCCTGCCGCCATGACCCTGGCTGCGCTGATGCTGCGTGACACGCTGTTCTCCAAACCTGTGTCGCGCGCGCTGAAATACTCCACGGTGGGCGTGCTCTTCGTCAACATTTCGATTGGCGGCACGCTGACATCGTTCGCGGCCCCGCCGGTGCTGATGGTGGCGAGCACATGGAACTGGGACATGTGGTTCATGTTGTCCAACTTCGGTTGGAAGGCCGCCATCGCCGTGATGGTGAATGCGGGCTGTGCGATGCTGCTGTTCCGCAAGGAGCTGGGCCACATGAACAACAGCAAGCAGGACGAAGCCGAGCCTGCCGTGCCATGGCCGGTCATTCTCGTTCACTTGCTGTTCCTGGTCGGCGTGGTGGTGTTCGCACACCATCCGCCAATGTTCATGGGCTTCTTCCTCTTCTTCATGGGCTTTGCTACGGCCTACTCGCAATACCAGGGCCGCCTCATCCTGCGTGAAGGGCTGCTGGTTGCGTTCTTCCTGGCCGGGCTGGTGGTACTGGGTGGCCTGCAGCAGTGGTGGCTGCAACCGGTGCTGATGGGCATGGACGCCAATGCCGTGTTCTTCGGCGCCACGGCACTCACGGCCATCACCGACAACGCCGCGTTGACCTATCTCGGCTCCCTGGTGGAAGGCTTGACGGACGAATTCAAGATCGCCTTGGTGGCCGGTGCCGTCACGGGCGGCGGCTTGACCGTGATCGCCAACGCCCCCAACCCGGCCGGTGTGTCCATCCTGCGCGGCAAGTTCGAAGACTCGACGATCAACCCGCTGGGCCTGTTGATCGCGGC
>CAMLOF010000214.1 GCA_946481585.1 uncultured Macromonas sp.
GAGATCAAGAAGGCTTATCGCAAGCTGGCGATGAAGTACCACCCTGACCGCAACCAGGGTGACGCGGCCAAGGCAGCCGAGGAAAAATTCAAGGAAGCCAAAGAGGCCTACGAGATGCTGAGCGACCCGCAAAAGCGGTCCGCCTACGATCAGTACGGCCACGCGGGTGTGGACCCGAACATGCGTGGTGGCCCGGGCGGGGCAGAAGGCTTCGGCGGGTTCTCCGAGGCGTTCGGCGACATCTTCGGTGACATCTTTGGCGGGCAGCGCGGCGGTGGGCAGCGTGGTCGTCAGGTCTACCGTGGCAGCGATCTGTCCTACGCCATGGAAATCACGCTGGAAGAAGCGGCCAACGGCAAGGACGCGCAGATCCGCATCCCCAGCTGGGAAGACTGCGAAACCTGCAAGGGCAGCGGCGCCAAGCCGGGCACGAGCGTCAAGACCTGCCCCAGCTGCAACGGCAACGGCGTGGTGCAGATGCGCCAGGGCTTCTTCAGCGTACAGCAGACCTGCCCGCACTGCCACGGCAGCGGCAAGATCATTCCCGAGCCCTGCACGAGCTGCAACGGCCAGGGCAAGCTCAAGAAGCACAAGACGCTCGAGATCAAGATCCCCGCAGGCATCGACGACGGCATGCGCATTCGCTCTGCTGGCAACGGCGAGCCAGGGCGCAACGGCGGCCCGTCGGGCGACCTGTTCATCGAGATCCGCATCCGCAAGCACGACATCTTCGAGCGCGATGGTGACGACCTGCACTGCCAGGTGCCAGTGAGCATCACCACTGCTGCGCTGGGTGGCGAAATCGCCGTACCCACGCTGGGCGGCAAGGCCACCATCGACATCCCCGAAGGCACCCAGAGCGGCAAGACTTTCCGCCTGCGCGGCCGGGGCATCAAGGGGGTGCGTTCCAGCTACCCTGGCGACTTGTACTGCCACGTGGCCGTGGAAACGCCCATCAAGCTCACCGAGCACCAGCGCAAGTTGCTGCGTGAGCTGGACGAGTCTTTCCAGAAGGGTGGCCACAAGCACAGCCCCAATGACAAGGGCTGGTTCGAGAAAGCGAAAGCGTTCTTCAGCTGAAAGCTGTGGTGAAATGGGCGCATGAGCGTCCATGTCACCTTCCTCGGAGGAGCCGGCACCGTGACCGGCTCCAAATACCTGGTCCAGCACGACGGCAAAAGCCTGATGGTGGACTGCGGCTTGTTCCAGGGCTACAAGCAGCTGCGCCTGCGCAACTGGCCCCCCCTTCCCGTTCTGCCCAACCACGTCAATGCCGTGGTTCTGACCCACGCGCACCTGGACCACAGTGGCTACCTGCCGCTACTGGTGCGCGAAGGTTTCCATGGCAAGGTCTGGTGCACGCCAGGCACACGCGACCTGTGCGAAATCCTCCTGCCCGACAGCGGGCACATTCAGGAAGAAGATGCTGCCTTCGCCAACCGGCACGGCTTCTCCAAGCACCACCCCGCCCTGCCCCTTTACACGCAGGAAGACGCGCGTATCAGCCTCAAACAGTTGCGCACCGTGGCCTCGCACCACCTGTTCGAGCCCATCCACGGCTGGCAGGCGCGGCTGCATGGTGCAGGGCACATCCTGGGCGCATCCAGCCTCTATCTGGAGGTAGGCGGGAAGCGGCTGCTCTTCTCGGGCGACCTGGGCCGTTCAGACGATCTGGTCATGCTGCCACCCGACCCGCCCCCGGCTGCCGACGCGGTGTTCATCGAGTCCACCTACGGCAACCGGGAGCACCCCAACGACAACCTGGTTGACGAGCTTGCCAGCCCGCTGGAGCGCATTGCCGCGCGCGGCGGCACGGCCGTGGTGCCGGTGTTTGCCGTGGGCCGCGCACAGGCGCTGCTGCACGCCATTGCGGTGCTCAAACAGCAGGGGCGCATCCCGGCATCACTGCCGGTGTACCTGGACAGCCCCATGGCCATCCACAGCACCGAACTGTTCGCTCAGCACCTGGGGGAGCACCGCCTCAACGCCGCTCAGTGCCGCGATATGGCGCATGCCGCCACCATGACGCGCACGCCCGACGAATCAAAGGCCATTGCACTCCAGCACGGGCCGAAGGTGATTCTGGCTGCCAGTGGCATGGCCACGGGTGGGCGTGTGCTGCACCACCTGGTGCAGTACCTGGGCGACCACCGCAACATGGTCATCCTCACGGGCTTCCAGGCACCGGGCACGCGCGGTGCCACGCTGGCCAACGGCGGCACGCAACTGCGCATTCATGGGCAAGACATCGGCGTGCGCGCAGAGGTTTTTCAGCTGCACTCCGCCTCAGCCCACGCGGACGCGCGCCAGGTCATGCACTGGCTGCGGGCCGTGCCGGGGCAGCCGCACCGCGCGTTCGTCATCCACGGAGAACAGGACGCGGCAGACACGCTGCGCCAGCGCATAGAAAACGAACTGCGCTGGCACGCCATGGTGCCCGAGCACGGCTCCACCTGGGCGATTTAACTGCACTGCGCCTGCAGGAACTCCCACAGGCGCGGGTCGTCGCAAAACGCCACGTTGAAGCGCAGCCAAGGGCTGGGCTCCAGGTCGGTAGAGAACAAATGCCCCGGCCCCAGCAGAATGTCGTGCTCGGTGGCCTGGTAGGCCAGTTCGGTGGCATTGCTGATGTTGGGGTGCCGCGCCCACAGGAACATGCCTGCCTTGGGTTCGGCAAACAATTCAAAACCCAGGGCCTCCAGCTTTTCGGCCACCTGCTGGTGCGCCTGTGCCAGGCGGTCGCGCAAGCCGCGCAGGTGCTTGCGCCAGCGCCCGTCGATCAACGCACCGTAGGTCAGCCGCTCGGCAAACTCCGAGGAGGTCAGGCCCGAGATCATCTTCAGCTGGGCCAGGTCCTCCAGCACGTCCGGGTGTGCGGCCACGAAGCCCACCCGCAAGTTGGGTGAAATAGTCTTGGAAAAGCTGCTGATGTAGACCACGCGCTGCAACTGGTCCAGGCTGGCCAACGAGGGGCGCGGCTCCGGGTCCAGGTCGGCGTAGATGTCGTTTTCCACGAGCAGGAACTGATGCTGTTCGGCCAGTTGCACCACCCGGTGCAGGTGCGACAGGTGGGCCACCGAGCCCGTGGGGCTTTGCAGGCGCGGCTGGGTGAAGAACACCTTGGGCTTGTGAACCATCACCAGCTCTTCAAGGGCTGCCAGGTCGTAACCCTGCGGCGTACGCGGCACACCGATGAGCCGAGCCCCCAGAAAGCGCAGCGAGAACAACAAGTTGGGATACCCCGGCGCGTCCACCAGCACCGGGTCGCCGGGCTGCACCATGCGGCGGGCCACCATGTCCATGGCCTGGCTGGAGCCGTTGGTCAGCAGCACCTGGTCGGCGCCCAGCACAATCTCCTGCTCGGCCAGCATGTCGCGCACCAGCTGCCGTAGGGGCGGGAAGCCCTTGGGTTCGCCGTAGCCGCCCAGGTCCACGTGGTCGGAAGCCAGGCTGCGCAGGCTGCGACGCAGGCCTTCCTCGAACAACCATTCGCCGGGCAACCAGCCGCAACCGGGCTTCATGCGCAGGTTGCGGTTCTCGAACACCCGGCGCAGGTACCACATCGAGTCGAAGCTGTAGTTCGTGCCCTGGCCGCGCAGCGCGTTGGCATTGACCTCGCGGCGGCGCACAAAAAAGCCCGAGTGCGGCCGCGAGACGAAGAAGCCCTGCGCCACCAGGCGGTCGTAAGCGTCCACCACCGTGTACACGCTGACACCGTGCGCGTGAGCGAACTGGCGGATGGACGGCGCCTTGGCCCCAGGGCGCAGCGCACCAGACTGGATCAGGTCACGGAACCCCTCCACGATTTGCACCACCAGTGGCGTGGATTGTTGAGGGTCTAGCGTGAACATGGTGGTGTCTAGGGTTTGACTGTACAGGTGGCAGGGGCTGCACAGTGCTTCGGCTGTGCCTGCCCGACTGTATATGTTAGCTGTGCCCCATGCCCCCTAAAGTGCGAGCTTGGCCCATTTGCCTTTTTCAACCCCCAGGAGCCCCGCTCATGCACCGTGACCCCAACCTCACCGACGTCAAGACCAACGCCAACCTGATGGCCCGCCGCCGCGCCGCACTGCCCGCCGGCCTGGGTCAGACCTACGAGGTGTTTGCCGAGCGCGCCGAGAACGCTGAGCTGTGGGACGTAGAAGGCAAGCGCTTCATCGACTTTGCTGGCGGCATTGCGGTGCTCAACACCGGCCACCGCCACCCCAAGATCGTTGAAGCCGTCAAGGCCCAGCTGGAC
The DNA here is from genome assembly GCA_946481585.1 of uncultured Macromonas sp. The sequence goes on from CAMLOF010000214.1 coordinate 4,241, forward strand.
AAATACCACCACACCTGCTTCCAGGTAGTGGCCTACGAACCCTACGTGGAACTGGCCGAACGCCTGATCGCCAAGGCCCCGGGCAACTTCCCCAAGAAGGCCTACTTCCTGTCCACCGGCGCCGAGGCCGTGGAAAACGCAGTCAAGATTGCCCGCGCAGCCACCAAGCGCCAAGCCGTCATCGCCTTTGGCGGCGGCTTCCATGGCCGTACTCTGCTGGGCATGGCCCTGACCGGCAAAGTGGCCCCCTACAAGGCAGGCTTTGGCCCCTTCCCCGCAGAGATCTACCACGCCGAATTCCCCAACCCGCTCCATGGTGTGAGCGTGGCCGACTCGCTGAAGTCGCTGGAACACATCTTCAAGTACGACGTGGAAGCAGAGCGCGTGGCGGCCATCATCCTGGAGCCGGTGCAAGGCGAAGGCGGCTTCTACGTGGCCCCGCCCGAGTTTGCACAAGCCCTGCGCGCCCTGTGCGACAAGCACGGCATTGTGCTGATTGCCGACGAAGTGCAGACCGGCGCTGGACGCACCGGCACCTGGCTGGCCTGCGAGCAGTGGGGCGTCGCGCCCGACCTCATCACCATGGCCAAGAGCATGGCGGGCGGCTTCCCCATTTCTGCCGTCATCGGCAAGGCCGAGCTGATGGACAAGCCCCTGCCTGGCGGCCTGGGCGGCACCTACGCGGGCAGCCCCCTGGCCTGCGCCGCCGCGCTGGCCGTGCTGGACGTGTTCGAGGAAGAAAAACTGCTGGACCGTTCCAACGCCTTGGGCGAGCGCCTGAAGACCGGCCTGCGCACCCTGGCGCAGACCCACAAGGAAATCCAGGACGTGCGCGGCCTGGGCTCCATGGTGGCGGTGGAACTGTTCAAGAACGGCGACATCCACCAGCCCGACGCTGACCTGACCAAGCGCGTCTGCGTCGAAGCCCTCAAGCGCGGCCTGGTGTTGCTGTCTTGCGGCGTGTACGCCAACGTCATCCGCATTCTGGTGCCCATCACCGCCAGCGACAGCCTGCTGGATGAAGG
>CAMLOF010000215.1 GCA_946481585.1 uncultured Macromonas sp.
GACGGTCCGCGAACCCGCATCACCTGGGGCAGCGCAAATGTGCAGTGGCTGCTGGGGTACTCCCTGGAGCAGGCCATGGAGCCCGGATGGTGGCGCCGCAACGTTCACCCTGACGACCTGAAAAAAGCCAAAGAGAATGTTCACAACTTGCACTTGCTTGGCAGGATCGATCAGGTGTACCGGTTCGCGGACGCATTTGGGCGATACCACTGGATCCATGATGAGATACGGCTTCTGCCAGAGCGAGAAGGGGTGGCCGAGGCGCTGGGTGTCTGGCGGGATATCACCGAGCAGCAGGCCCGCGAGGAGAAGTTGCGCCTTGCAGCCAGCGTTTTTGAAAACAGCTACGACGCCGTGGTGGTCACCGATCACCGCCACAGCGTGCGCGAGATCAACCCGGCCTTCACGCGGATCACCGGTCTGGGGGCGGAGGATGTGGAGGGCTTGAGCCTATACAACCTCTTCGTCTGGGAGGGCGCTGGGCTTGGCTTTGAAGCGCTGCGCGAGGCCGTCGATGCCGACGGACATTGGCAAGGTGAACTGCCGGTGCGTGACCGGGAAGGGCACCAGCGAGTGTGTCTGGTGTCGATCTCGGCGGTCGCCGCGCCTTCGGGGGGCAGCCCGCACCATGTGGCGGTTTTGTCCGACATTTCCCACCTGAAGGCGCACCAGGCAGAGTTGGACCGCATGGCCAATTACGACGCGCTGACCGGCCTGCCCAACCGGCGCCTGCTGGCGGACCGGCTGAACCAGGCGGTGGCACGGGCGCGCCGCAGCGGTCACCGCCTGGCCGTCTGCTACCTGGATCTGGACGACTTCAAGCCGATCAACGACCGGTTCGGCCACGCGGTGGGGGACCGGTTCCTTGTCGAGGTCACCAGCCGTCTGCAGTTGAGTTTGCGTGGTGAGGACACGCTGGCCCGCCTGGGCGGTGACGAGTTCGTTTTGCTGCTCAACGACCTGGAAGACAACACCGAGTGGGAAAACATTCTGCAGCGCGTGATGCAGCAGGTGCAGCAACCGGTGATGCTGGGCGAGCACGCGTTGACGGCCTCGGTGAGCGTGGGGGTGACGCTGTACCCGTCGGACGATGTGGATGCGGACACTTTGCTGCGTCATGCCGACCAGGCCATGTACCGCGCAAAGCAGGGCGGGCGCAACCGCTTTCAGCTGTTTGACATGGCCCAGGACCGCGAGGTGCAAACCCAGCGCGAGCAGACCGCGCGTTTGTCGCAGGCCTTGCAGCGTGGAGAACTTGTGCTCCATTACCAGCCGCAGGTGAATCTGCAGACGGGAGAGGTTGTTGGCTTGGAAGCCTTGCTGCGCTGGCAGCACCCGGACGCCGGACTGCTCTCTCCAGACGCCTTCTTGGGCCAGATGGCCGGGTCAGACCTGGAAATACAAGTGGGCCAGTGGGTGATTGAGACGGCTTTGCGTCAACTGCGGGAATGGCTGGAGCAGGGCATTGGCTTAGTGCCGGAAACGCGGGTCAGCGTGAACCTGGAAAGCCGACATTTGCTGCACCCGGGCTTCAGCACCTGGCTTGAGAGAACCTTGGACCAGTATCCGGGGGACACCATCGACCAGTTGGAGCTTGAAGTTCTGGAGTCGGCTGCCATCGCTGATCTCACGCTGGCTGCCCGAGTCATGTCGGACTGCCGGGCATTGGGCGTGCGCTTTGCGCTGGACGACTTTGGCACTGGTTATTCGTCGTTGGCGTATTTCCGCGCCTTGCCGCTGGACACCGTCAAGATCGATAGGGGTTTTGTGCGCAACATGCTGGACCACGACGATGACCACAACATTGTGCACAGCGTGGCGTACCTGGCCCAGGCGTTTGGCCGTGCCGTGGTGGCAGAGGGCGTGGAAAGCATGGCCCATGCCCGTGCCTTGTTGTCCATGGGCTGCTACCTCGCGCAGGGTTATGCGCTGGCACGCCCCATGCCAGCGGATCAGTTGCCTGGCTGGCTGGAGCAGTGGGGGCGCACACGCCCGTGGGACGTGCTGGTCAAGGAGTTGATCCGCTCCTGACGACGTTGCTGGCCAGTGGCAGGTTTACAGGTTGAAGCCCCCCAGGCTCTCTATGCGCTCCACATGGGCCAGCAGTGAGCGTTTGGCCACTGGCCACAAGCGCGGGGGCACGTCGTCGTAGGCGAGTTTCACCCAGTCGTCATGGCTGCCATGGGGCATGGTGCGCATGGCTGCTGCCACCTTGGCCTCGCGCTTGAGCCGGTGTGCCTTGAGCTGGGCAATGGCCTCGGGCGCGTGGCCCAGCACGTAGCCATGGGCGGGCAGGATGAATTCGATGCCGTGTTCTTCGCACGCCTGTTTGAGCAGATCCAGCGAACGCAAATAAGCATCCATGTTGCCGTCGGGCGGGTCGATCACCGTGGTGCTGCCGTTGAGGATGTGGTCGCCGCTGAAGAGCAGGCCGTCTTCTTCCAGCACCAGGCACACATGGTTGGCCGCGTGGCCGGGGGTGTGCAGCGCGCGCAAGGTGTGCGTCACCGTGCCGTCGGTGCTTTGCAGCACCAGCCGTTCGCCGTGGGTCAGTTCACGTTCGGGCACGAAGTGGCTGTTGGCCCGCGCCGTGGCGGCGCTGGCCAGGCCCAGTATGGGGGGCTTCGGTCTGCCTTGCTGCGCGCAAAGCGCCTGCAGCGTAGCGGCACCGGGGGAGTGGTCTGGGTGGGAGTGTGTGCAGACGATAGCGCGGATGTCGCCCCCGGCGGCACGCCACAGGCGCTCCAGGTGTGCAGCGTCTTGCGGGCCCGGATCGATGGCGATGTGGCCGGTGGTCGGGTCGCCCACGAGGTAGCTGTTGGTGCCCGGGCCGGTCATCACGCCTGGGTTGGGCGCGGTAAGGCGTTGCACGTTCTTCAGCAGGCTCACAGGATGGTCGCTCTGCCAGTCCAGGGGGTGCAGCAATTGGCCGTCCGGGCACACCAGGGCCAGTTCGCCAAACGGCGCCTCGTGTTCCATGTAACGCGCTTCCTTGCCCTCCAGCCAGCCAGCGCGGGGGCAACTGATCCACAGCGGTTCCTCGCTGGCGGCGCAGGCGGCCAGGACCGATGCCACGTCGGCATGCCCGCTCAGCCGCTCCAATGTGCGTACCGTGGGAAACACCATGAAGAAGCCGCCAGCCTCGTGGCGCGCCAGGGCGTCCCCCGGGCGAACCCAGACCGGTTCGAACTGTTCGTTGCCGTCTGCTTCGGGTGTCTGCCCTTCGGGCATGCGCGCCACCAGGAAGGGCACGTCGAACCGCCGGGGCAGGTCGCGGTCGGTGACCCAGCGAGCGAGCACGAATACCTGGTCGGCTGCCAGCCGCAAGCCACGTTCGGGGCATTGTGTGAGCAAAGGGGCTGCCCGCGAAAGCGTCGCTATGTCGTCCTGTCCGGCCCAGCGCCCATCGGCGTGGCGGGCCAGCAGCACGCCCAGCTCCTCAAAGCTTTCGCGGATGGCGGCGATCGCCTGGGTCAGGGTCTCGTCGTTCTGGCCCGGGCGTCGGTCGGCCAGGCCGTGAGCCTTGGCGTCTTCCGGGTCGATGCCGCCACCGGGAAAGACGTAGGCGCCCGGTGCGAAGCTGGCCGTCGTGGAGCGGCGGGTCATCAGCACTTCAAGGCCTTCAGTCGTGTCGCGCAGGAGCAGGACCGTGGCTGCCGCGCGCGTGGGGGCGGCTTCCCGTTGCGGGTGAATGAGTTGTGAGGGGCGAACCATGCCCGCCATTGTGCAGTGTCCGGCCTGGGAGTGCAGCCGCGCCCCAGCGGGCTGGCAAAGGGCGTAAATGTGTGTAAACACCCGCGACATGGGTGTACGCATCGGCGTTTGAGGCGCAAAATGATGAAGGCGGCAATAAGCCGCAAGCAACAAGGAGAGAGCCGTGAATATGACCGGTCAACGCTTGAAAGGGACCCTGGCTGCGGTGGCTGCGGCTGTGGTGTTGGCGGGCTGCGCCAACATGTCCGAGGAACAGAAGAGCGGCACCGCCAAAGGGGCCGCCATCGGAGCGATTGCTGGCGCGGTGCTGGGTGCCGCTGCTGACGGCAGCAAGGGTGCGGTGACGGGCGCTGCGATCGGCGCTGGCGTGGGTGCCGTGGGCGGGCACGTCTGGTCCACCCGCATGGAAGAGCAGAAACGCCAGATGGAGGCGAGCACCCGGGGCACGGGCGTTGAGGTCACCCAGACAGCCGACAACCAGCTCAAGCTCAACATCCCGAGTGACATTTCCTTTGACGTGGGCCGCGCCGACATCAAGCCGAATTTCCGCCCCATTCTGGACACCTTCGCGCAGGGCCTTGTGCGCAACCCGGCAGCGCGTGTGAGCATCATCGGCCACACCGACAGCACGGGCAGCGATGCCATCAACAACCCCCTGTCGGTGAACCGGGCGGCCAGTGTGCGCGACTACCTGACGGCTCGTGGCGTGCCGGCGGCGGCCATCGCCATTGACGGCCGCGGCTCGCGCGAACCCGTGGCCAGCAACGACACCGCTGACGGCCGCGCCCGCAACCGCCGGGTCGAGATCTTCATGGCCGAGCCTGCGCGTTGAGGTGCGTGGCACGATAATGCGCTGATGCGCATTCCATTCACCAAGATGCAGGGCGCGGGTAACGACTTTGTCGTGCTCGACGAAACGCGTGGCCGCTTCGGCCTGAGCGCTGCCCAATACCGTTTCCTGGCCGACCGGCACTTTGGCGTCGGCGCCGACCAGATCCTGACCGTGCGGCCCGCGCCGCATGCGGGGGTCGATTTCGAATATGTCATCCACAACGCCGACGGCGGCGAGGTGGAGAACTGCGGCAACGGTGCTCGCTGTTTTGTGCGTTACGTGCACGAACACGGGCTGACGCGCGAGCCCGTGGTGCGCGTGCAGGTGCACGGCGGCCAGATGGCGCTGCGCCTGAACGATGACGGCCGAGTGACCGTGGACATGGGCGCGCCCGTGTTCGATTTGCCCCAGGTGCCTTTCGATGCCACGGGGCTGGCGCCGCTGCCCAGAGGCGGCTGGCAGGTCTGGCCCTTGCCGCTGGCCCTGCCAGGCGGTGCGGCATCGGCCGAGGTCGCCGTTCTGTCCATGGGCAACCCGCATGCCGTCTGCCTGGTCAACGACGTGGAGACCGCCCCTGTACTGGAATGGGGACCGCTGATCGAGCGTCACACGGCTTTTCCCCGGCGGGTCAATGCCGGTTTCATGCAGGTGCTGAGCCGCACCGAGGTGA
>CAMLOF010000216.1 GCA_946481585.1 uncultured Macromonas sp.
GCGTCGAGAAGGTCACCGACTTCCTCAAGGAAGGCCAGATCGTCAAGGTCAAGGTGCTCGAGACCGACGAGAAGGGCCGCGTCAAGCTGTCCATGAAGGCGCTGATCGACCGCGAGGACGCGGCTGCCCAGCAGCAACAGCAACAGCAGTGATCGTTGTTTCTGCTCATGGCTGAGTCGATGCAAGTCGTTGAGATCACCAGCTACGGCGCGCCTGAGGTGCTGCAGCTCGCCACGCGCGAGCGGCCCGCCCCCGGTGCTGGCGAGGTGCTGATCCGCGTGGCTGCGTCCGGCGTGAACCGCCCGGACGTGCTGCAGCGCACCGGCAACTACCCGGTGCCGCCTGGGGCTTCCGACATCCCTGGTCTGGAGATCGCGGGCGTCATCGAGGCAGGTGATGCTGCTGCGCTGGCCGAAGCTGACCTCGCCGTGGGCGACCACGTGTGTGCGCTGGTGGCTGGCGGCGGTTATGCCGAGTACTGTGTCGCCCCGGTGGGCCAGTGCCTGCCGGTGCCGCGCGGCTGGTCCGATCTGGACGCCGCGGGCCTGCCCGAAACCTTCTTCACGGTCTGGAGCAACGTCTTCGATCGTGGGCGCCTGCAAGCGGGTGAAACCCTGCTGGTGCAGGGTGGTTCCAGCGGCATCGGAGTCACCGCCATTCAAATGGCCAAGGCCATGGGCGCCACGGTCATCGTCACCGTGGGCAGCGACGACAAGGCGCAAGCCTGCCTGGCGCTGGGCGCCGATCACGCCATCAACTACAAGACGCAGGACTTCGTTCGCGAAGCGGCCAACCTCACGGGCGGCCGCGGCGTTGACGTGATCCTGGACATGGTCGCTGGCCCCTACGTGGCCCGCGAACTGGACTGCCTTGCCGAGGACGGCCGACTGGTCATCATCGCGGTGCAGGGTGGCGTGAAGGCCGAGATCAATGCTGGTGCCGTGCTGCGGCGCCGCCTGACGATCACGGGCTCCACGCTGCGTCCCCGTCCGGTCGCCTTCAAAGCTGCCATCGCGCGCAATCTGCGTCAGCACGTCTGGCCCTGGCTCGAATCGGGTCGCATCCGTCCCGTGGTGTTCCGTGTGTTCCCGGCTGCTCAGGCTGCCCAGGCACACGCCCTCATGGAGTCCAACCAGCACATCGGCAAACTGCTGCTGAGCTGGGGCGGCTGAGCCCGTTTCCCTTCCCCAACGATTGACGAAGATGAAGAAACTCATTGCCGGCAACTGGAAGATGAATGGCAGCTTGGCTGCCAACAAGGCCCTGCTGGATGTGCTCAAAGGTGCCCTGCCTGCAGTTGCGGGTGCCGATGTTGCCTTGTGCGTTCCCGCGGTGTACCTGCCTCAGGCACAGGCGGAGCTGCAAGGCAGCCCCATCGCCTGGGGGGCGCAAGACGTGTCCGCTCACGAGCAGGGTGCCTACACCGGTGAGGTGTCGGCCGCCATGCTCAAGGACTTTGCCTGCCGGTACGCCATCGTCGGCCACTCCGAGCGCAGGCAGTACCATGCCGAGAGCGACGAGACCGTCGCGGCCAAGGCGCAACGTGCTCTGGCAGCGGGCATCACACCCATCGTCTGTATCGGCGAAACGCTGGCCGAGCGCGAGTCTGGCCAGACCGAGGCCGTGGTAAAGCGCCAATTGGCGGCGGTGATCCACACTGTTGGCCATTGCACGAGCGAAATCGTTGTGGCTTACGAGCCTGTCTGGGCCATTGGCACGGGCAAGACCGCCACCCCTGAGCAGGCTCAGGCCGTTCACGCAGTGCTGCGGGCGCAATTGCAGGCTGCCACGGCGCATGCCGATCGCATCCGCATCCTTTATGGCGGCAGCATGAACGCAGGCAATGCTGCGCAACTGCTGTCACAGCCAGACATTGATGGCGGGCTGATTGGTGGCGCCTCCCTCAAGGCTGAAGACTTTCTGAAAATCATTGCCTCCTGCCCGAAAGTGGGTTGAGGCCAAGTACACGGAGAAAACATGAATATCGTGATGACCATCCTCCTGGCGGTGCAACTGCTTTCCGCCATCGCCATGATCGGCCTGATCCTGGTTCAGCACGGCAAAGGCGCTGATGCTGGCGCAGCCTTCGGTGGCGGCGCTGGCTCCGCCAGCCTGTTTGGTGCCACTGGCGGTGCCAACTTTCTGTCCCGCAGCACAGCCGTGCTCGCATCCGTTTTCCTGGTCTGCACGCTTGCGCTGGCTTATTTCGGCAACCTGCGTCCTGCCAGTTCCGGCAGCGTGCTCGAAAAGCTGCCGGTCGAAACGGCGCCCGCCACCACCCAGCAGATTCCCGCGCCTGCACAGCCGGCTACCGGTGCAGGTCAGATTCCTGGCCAGTGATTGGTATTGAGTCCCCGCATGTGGGCGGGGCGGCCTCAAAATTTTGAGGCCGAGAAGGGGTAAATCCCTATACCCACAAAAATTCTCGCCCTATTCAGGGTAGAATGCTGAAGTTCGCTGAGTGGCGGGTGAGGTACAGCAAGATCTCGCCGCTCACCGATATCTTCCTAAGCCGACGTGGTGAAATTGGTAGACACGCTATCTTGAGGGGGTAGTGGCGAAAGCTGTGCGAGTTCGAGTCTCGCCGTCGGCACCATCACATACACAGGCGCCTGCAGGGCGTCTCCGGGGCAAGCAATGAACCTAGAGCAATACCTTCCCGTACTGTTGTTTGTGTTGGTGGGCCTAGCTGTTGGGGTACTCCCCCAGGTGTTTGGCTACATTCTGGGTCCCAACCGTCCCGACCCCGAAAAGAATTCCCCCTACGAATGCGGCTTTGAAGCCTTCGAGGACGCGCGCATGAAGTTCGATGTGCGCTATTACCTCGTCGCCATTCTCTTCATCCTTTTTGATCTCGAAATCGCCTTCCTGATCCCGTGGGCCGTGGCTTTTGCCGACATTGGCGCCACCGGGTTCTGGGCGGGTGTCATGTTCCTGGCCATCCTGGTCGTGGGTTTTGCCTACGAATGGAAAAAGGGTGCCCTGGATTGGGAATGAGTTTGGCGAACTGGCTTCGGAGTAACGCATGATCGAAGGTGTCTTCAAGGAAGGCTTCATCACCACCAGCTACGACTCGGTGGTGAACTGGGCCAAGACCGGCTCGCTCTGGCCCATGACCTTTGGTCTGGCCTGCTGCGCGGTCGAAATGATGCATGCAGCAGCTGCGCGCTATGACATCGGCCGCTTCGGCTCCGAGGTTTTTCGCGCCAGCCCGCGCCAGTCCGACCTGATGATCGTGGCCGGCACGCTGTGCAACAAGATGGCGCCGGCCCTGCGCAAGGTGTACGACCAGATGGCTGAGCCGCGTTGGGTGCTGTCCATGGGGTCCTGCGCAAACGGCGGTGGCTACTATCACTACAGCTATTCGGTGGTTCGCGGTTGCGACCGCATCGTGCCGGTGGACGTCTACGTCCCGGGCTGCCCGCCCACGGCCGAGGCCTTGCTGTACGGCATCATCCAGCTGCAGCAAAAGATCCGTCGCACCAACACCATTGCGCGCGTCTGAGCGCGCCGGAGGTTCCAGAACATGACCGGTACTACGATGGGCGTGGCTCCGGGGACGGCTTCCATTGCCGTTGACCCCGAGGTTTTGCGCCAAACCCTGGCAGATTGTCTGGGTGACAAGGCCAAGCAAGTTGGCGTCGAGCGCGGTGAAGTCACCGTGGTGCTGCACGTTGGCACCTACCTCGAAGCCATGCAGTTGCTGCGCGACGCGCCAAGTTGCCGCTTCGAGCAACTGCTTGACATCTGTGGCGTTGATTACTCCTCCTACCGCGAAGGTGCCTGGGAAGGCGCTCGTTTTGCCGTTGTGGCGCACCTGCTGTCGGTCAGTCTTAACCAGCGCGTGCGCGTGCGCGTTTTCTGTACCGACGACGACTTTCCGGTGGTGCCCTCCGTCTCGTCGCTGTGGACTTCGGCCAACTGGTACGAACGCGAGGCGTTCGACCTCTATGGCATCGTGTTCGAAGGTCACGACGATTTGCGTCGCATCCTCACCGACTACGGTTTCATCGGGCATCCTTTCCGCAAGGACTTCCCGTTGTCTGGCCACGTGGAAATGCGCTACGACCCCGAGCGCCGCCGCGTGATCTACGAACCGGTCACCATCGAGCCGCGCGAGATCACGCCGCGCATCATCCGCGAAGACAACTACGGCGGACTGCACTGATCATGGCTGAAATCAAGAACTACACCCTGAACTTCGGTCCGCAGCACCCGGCAGCACACGGTGTGCTGCGTCTGGTGCTGGAGCTGGACGGCGAGGTCGTGCAACGCGCCGACCCGCACATTGGCCTGCTGCACCGTGCCACCGAGAAGCTCGCCGAGCACAAGACCTTCATCCAGTCGCTGCCCTACATGGACCGCCTGGACTACGTCTCGATGATGTGCAACGAGCACGCCTACTGCCTGGCCATCGAGAAGCTGCTGGGCATTGAAGTGCCCATCCGTGCGCAGTACATCCGTGTGATGTTCAGCGAAATAACACGCCTGCTCAACCACCTGATGTGGTTGGGTTCGCATGGCAACGACTGCGGCAGCTCCACCATCCTGATCTACGCGTTCCGCGAGCGCGAAGACCTCTTCGACATGTACGAAGCCGTGTCGGGTGCGCGCATGCACGCGGCGTACTTCCGTCCGGGCGGTGTATACCGCGACCTGCCGGAAACCATGCCGCAGTACAAGTTCAGCAAGATCCGCAACGCCAAGGCGATGGACGAGTTGAACAAGAACCGCCAGGGCTCGTTGCTCGACTTCATCGACGACTTCACCAAGCGTTTCCCCACCTATCTGGCCGAATACCACACGCTGTTGACCGACAACCGCATCTGGAAACAGCGCACGGTGGGCATCGGCGTCGTCAGCCCCGAGCGTGCGCTCAACATGGGCATGACCGGCCCGATGTTGCGTGGTTCGGGCATTGCCTGGGATCTGCGCAAGAAGCAGCCCTACGACGTTTACGACCGCCTGGACTTCGACATTCCCGTCGGCAAGACCGGTGATACGTACGACCGTTACCTCGTCCGCATGGAAGAGATGAACCAGTCCAACCGCATCATCAAGCAATGCGTGGACTGGCTGCGTGCCAACCCCGGCCCGGTCATCACCGACAACCACAAGGTGGCGCCGCCGTCGCGCGAATCCATGAAGTCCAACATGGAAGAGCTGATCCACCACTTCAAGCTCTTCACCGAAGGTTTCCACGT
>CAMLOF010000217.1 GCA_946481585.1 uncultured Macromonas sp.
CCATCCGCGCCGACTTCGCCGACAGCATCGACGCCAACGCCGTGCACGGCTCCGACGCGCCTGAAACCGCCGCTGTGGAAGTGTCTTTCTTCTTCCCCGGCATGAACGTCTACTCGCGTTGATCATGTCATGACGGCCAATTTGCTCGATTTCGACCTCGAGGGGTTGGCCGCCTTCTGTGAGCGGCTCGGAGAAAAGCGTTTCCGGGCCGTTCAGCTTTTTCGCTGGATTCATCAGAAAGGCGTGGCCCGCTTCGAGGACATGACCGATCTGGCCCGCAGCCTGCGTGACAAGCTGCCGGGCGTGTGTGAGGTGCGGGGGTTGCCCGTGCTTTCGCAGCAGGACTCTGCCGACGGCACCATCAAGTGGTTGTTCGACGTTGGCGACGGCAACGCCGTCGAGTCCGTATTCATCCCTGAAGACGACCGAGGAACGCTCTGTGTGTCCAGCCAGGCTGGCTGTGCCGTCGGCTGCCGTTTCTGCTCCACGGGGCATCAGGGCTTCAGTCGCAACCTCAGCACGGGCGAGATCGTTGCGCAGCTGTGGTTCGCCGAACATTACCTGCGTCGCAAGTTCAACACGCAGGAACGCGTCATCTCCAACGTGGTGATGATGGGTATGGGCGAGCCATTGCAAAACTACAGCGCATTGGTCCCCGCGTTGAAGGTGATGCTGGACGATCACGGCTACGGCCTTTCCCGCCGCCGTTTGACGGTGTCCACGTCTGGCGTGGTTCCTATGATCGACCGCTTGGCCGAAGATTGCCCAGTAGCTTTGGCGGTCTCGCTGCATGCGCCGAACGACCCGCTGCGTGATCATTTGGTGCCGCTCAACAAGAAATATCCTCTGGCCGAGCTGCTGGATGCTTGCCTGCGCTATCTGCCGGCTGCTCCACGTGACTTCATCACGTTTGAATATTGCATGCTGGATGGCGTGAACGACCAGCCCGAGCATGCGGCTCAACTCGTTGCCTTGCTCAAGCAGCACGGCGGGCGTGGAGTGCCCTGCAAAATCAACCTGATCCCGTTCAACCCCTTTCCGGACTCTGGGCTCAAGTGTTCGCCCCGTGCGGTGGTTCAGGCGTTCGCACAGACCCTCAATGGTGCCGGTATCGTCACGACCATCCGCAAGACGCGCGGTGACGACATTGACGCTGCCTGTGGCCAGTTGGCTGGTGATGTGTTGGATCGCACCAATGCTGCCCGGCGGTTGGCGCAACGCCGTGCGGAGGTTGAAGGGCAGCCGGTGATCTGGAAAAACAGAGAGGTCCAATGATGATGCATGCGTTTCGTTGGCAGGCCGCTTTGTTGCTGCTGCTGGCACTCGTGGGGTGTGCAGGCGGGGCCGGCAGTTACTCGAGTGCCTCGGGTAAGGACTGGGTCACGGAGTCAGACGAGCCTGAGGTGCGCAAACGGGCCAGGGTTCGACTGCAACTGGGGGCGGGTTACTTTGAGCAGGGGCAGAACACCGTTGCGCTGGATGAAGCGAAGCAGGCCATCGCGCTCGACCCCACTTTCGTCGCTGCCTACAATTTGCGCGGATTGATCTACATGCAGCTCAACGAAATGAAGCTTGCTGAAGAGAGCTTTCAACAGGGCTTGCGAGTCAATCCCCGGGACCCTGATACCCTGCACAATTTCGGATGGATGCGTTGCCAGGAAGGCCGTTTCGCCGACGCTTATCAGTTTTTCGGGCGGGCGCTGGAGGCGCCTAACTATGCTGGCGCCAGCAGGTCACTCATGGCTCTGGGGCTTTGCCAGTCCAAGGCGGGGCAGCTTGCTGACGCAGAGTCCAGCTTTGTGAAGGCGTTTGAGCTTGATCCGTCGAACCCCGTGACGAACTACAACCTTGCAGTTCTGCTGCACAAGCGTGGCGAAACCGAGCGTGCGCGGTACTACGTCCGTCGGGTAAACAGTTCGGAGTTCGTCAATGCCGAGTCCCTCTGGCTGGGCATCAAGATTGAGAACCGCCTGCAAAACCGCGAGACGGCGCGGCAACTTGGAGAGCAACTGCGGCGCCGGTTCCCTGAGTCCCGCGAAGCGGGAGCTTATGAAAGAGGAGCGTTCAATGAGTGACACGTCGGCGCAGGCGGAACACGTCAATGCCGGGACACCCGAACTGGGTGGGGTGCCCTTGCTGCGTCAGGCGCGTGAACGTGCTGGCTTGCACGTGGTGGCGCTTGCCGCCATGCTCAAGGTGCCTGTGCATAAGCTGGAAGCATTGGAGGCCGGCCGTTTCGACGAACTGCCAGACGCCACCTTTACCAGGGCTCTGGCATCGAGTGTCTGCCGAGTCCTCAAAATGGACCCGGCTCCCGTGTTGGCCAGCTTGCCGCAGCCAAAGGGAGTCCGCCTTGTTGAAGAAGGCATGGGCATCAACGCGCCGTTTCCGCAATCTTCCCGCCGTGAAGCTGTTGGGGTTGAGCCGTCCGCAGCTGCGAGACAACTCTCCAAACCTGGCGTTGCCGCCCTGGTCCTGCTGTTCCTGGCTGCTGTGCTTTGGTTCGTTCTGCCCGATGACGGCACTTGGAATGTCATGAATGTGCTGAGCCCCGCCGACGGTGGCGCTGCGCCCTCGGCTGTCTCGCAGACGCCTGCCGATGGCAATGCGACATCACCGTCGCTCGAAGGCGCTGTTGCCGTCATGCCTGTGGCTGCCTCGGTGTCGCAGGATTCGTCTTCCACCGTCTCCAGCCCCCAATCTCAGCCTTCTGCGCCTGTGGCTACTCCCGCGGAAACGCCTGTGGTTGCCGCACCGTCTGAAGTTGCTCCGGTGGTACAGGCTGAGGCCGCGGGCGTGCAGCCCCTGACAATGCGTGCCAAGGAAGCGAGCTGGGTACAGGTGACCGGGGCGTCTGGTCGTGTCCTCGTCCAGCGCAGCCTACAGGCTGGCGAAGTACTTTCCGTGGCCACTGATCTGCCGTTGAATGTCGTGGTCGGGCGAGCCGACGAAACGGAAGTTCGCGTGCGCGGCGCCGTGTTTGATCTGGCACCTTACTCTCGCAACAACGTGGCGCGCTTTGAGGTGAGGTGAGAAGTGGATCGAAACGCTGAATCCTTTGACGCGCCGCCTCTGGGGGGCGCCTTGAAGCGGAAGTCCCGTCAGGGCGTCGTTGCCTGGGGGGACCACAAAGTCACGGTCGGTGGCGATGCGCCCGTGCGCGTCCAGTCCATGACCAACACCGACACGGCAGATGCCATTGGTACGGCTATTCAGGTGAAAGAACTGGCCCTGGCTGGTTCCGAACTGGTGCGTATCACGGTGAACAACGATGAGGCAGCCAAGGCCGTTCCTCATATCCGTGAACAGCTGGACCGCATGGGCATTCCGGTCCCGCTGATCGGAGACTTCCACTACAACGGGCACCGCCTTCTGACAGACTATCCAGAGATGGCGCAGGCACTGTCCAAGTACCGCATCAACCCTGGCAACGTCGGGCGCGGCGATAAAAAGGACCGTCAGTTCGGTCAGATGGTCGAAGCGGCGGTGCGCTGGGGTAAGCCGGTGCGCATCGGTGTGAACTGGGGTAGCCTTGACCAAGACCTGCTGGCTGCCATGATGGACGAGAACGCCCGGCGTGCACAACCGTGGGACGCCAAGCAGGTGATGTACGAGGCGCTGATCACGTCCGCTCTGCAGTCTGCCGCACAGGCACAGCAGCTTGGCATGAAGCCTGAGGACATCGTGCTGTCCTGCAAGGTCAGCGGCGTGCAGGACCTCATTGCTGTTTACCAGGAACTGAACCGCCGTTGCGACTATCCCCTGCACCTTGGGCTGACCGAGGCGGGCATGGGCACCAAGGGCACGGTGGCGTCGGCAGCAGCGCTGTCGGTGTTGCTGCAGCAGGGCATTGGCGACACGATCCGCGTGTCGCTTACCCCGCAGCCGGGCGAGGCGCGCACCCAGGAAGTGGTGGTGGCCATGGAGATCCTGCAGGCGCTGGGCCTGCGCAGTTTTGTGCCCAGTGTCACGGCATGCCCAGGTTGCGGGCGCACCACCAGCACAGTGTTCCAGGAGCTGGCCAAGCAGATCGACGATTACCTGCGGGCTTCGATGCCTCAGTGGCGCGAGAGCTACCCCGGCGTGGAAAACCTCAAGGTTGCGGTGATGGGCTGTATCGTCAACGGGCCGGGCGAAAGCAAGCATGCCGACATTGGTATCAGCTTGCCGGGCACAGGCGAAGCGCCTGCTGCCCCCGTTTTCATCGACGGCGAAAAGCACGTCACGCTGCGGGGCGACACGATCGCTGCTGATTTTCAGCGAATCGTGGAAGACTACATTCAGAAGAAGTTCGGCGTTGCCGCCTGAGGCGCGCTCGACCAGAAGCAGGCAAAGCAAATGGCAGAAAAACTCAGTGCCGTCAAAGGCATGAACGATATCTTTGCGCCCGAGTCGGCGCACTGGGAGTGGCTGGAAAGCAAGGTGCGCGACCTGATGGCGCGGTACGCCTACCGCAACGTGCGCACGCCCATCGTCGAGCCCACGGGCTTGTTCGTGCGTGGTCTGGGCGAGGTGACCGACATCGTCGAGAAGGAGATGTACTCCTTCGAAGACCGCCTGAACGGCGAGCAGCTGACGCTGCGCCCTGAGGCCACCGCAGGTGTGGTGCGTGCGGTGATCGAGCACAACCAGCTGTATGACGGCCCCAAGCGCCTGTACTACATGGGGCCTATGTTCCGCCACGAGCGCCCGCAGCGTGGCCGTTACCGCCAGTTCCACCAGATCGGTGCCGAGGCGCTCGGCTTTGCGGGGCCGGACGTCGATGCGGAACTCATTGTCATGGCTGCCGATCTGTGGGCCGAGCTGGGCCTGACGGACGTGACGCTGGAGATCAACAGCCTCGGCCAGCCCGCCGAACGGCAGGCGCACAGGCAAGCGCTCATCGCCTACCTGGAA
The DNA here is from genome assembly GCA_946481585.1 of uncultured Macromonas sp. The sequence continues at coordinate 4,897 of CAMLOF010000217.1, forward strand.
CAGCACCAGGACCAGCTGGACGAAGACGCAAAGCGCCGCCTGCACAGCAACCCGCTGCGCATCCTGGACACCAAGAACCCGGCCATGCAGGGGCTGGTAGAAGCCGCGCCCAAGCTGATGGACTACCTGGGCGCTGAGTCGCTAGCGCACTTCAATGCCTTGCGTGAGTTGCTGGACGCGCAGGGTATCTCCTACCGCATCAATCCGCGCCTCGTGCGCGGCATGGACTACTACAACCTGAGCGTGT
>CAMLOF010000218.1 GCA_946481585.1 uncultured Macromonas sp.
TCAGTTCAGCGCCATGCTGAGCTTGCGGCGGTAGCGCGACACCAGCTCGGCCTGCGGGTCCTGCGCGGCAGCGGCGGCATGGCTGGCCAGCTCAATGCCGCCTGCCGTCTTGCCCGGCACCGCACCCGCATCACGCGGCTTGGGCGGCGTCATCAGCTCCAGCAGGCCCACGTAGGTTTTGCGCGGGGCTTCCTCGGCCCACTGCTTGTCGCGCATGATGATTTCCAGCAGTTCTTCCATGGCGGCAGGCCAGTCGCCCATGGCTATGAGCACGCGGCTCTTGGCGAAGCGGGTGTCAAAGTCGCGCTTGTTCTGGGCAATGGCCTCGTCGAACTGGGCGATGGTCCACTGGCCGCGCGGGTCGTTACCAGTGAACAGCAGGGCATTGAGCCAGTGCGCCAGCGCCTCGAAGCGCAGTTGCAACGGAATCTGCGCCATGGCCGGGGCCAGGGCCACTTCGGCTTCCTCGAAATGGCCTTCGGCGATCAGGTGCTTCACGTACTCAAAACGCACGTCGTTGTTGGACGGGTCCTGCGCCAGCTGATGGGCCAGTTTTTCCAGGGGGTTGCCTGCGGGGGTGTCGTCGGCCTCGGGGGCAGGGGCTTCGTGCTGTGCCTCGTCTGCCGGGGGCAGGTGCTTGTCCAAAAAGGCCTTGACCTGGCCTTCGGGCAACGCGCCCATGAAGCCGTCCACCGGCTGGCCGTTGACCATCAGCACGCAGGTGGGAATACTGCGAATGCCAAAGGCTGCCGCGAGCTGCTGTTCGTCGTCGGAATTGATCTTGACCAGCTTGAAGCGCCCGCCGTAAGCGGCCTCCACCTTTTCCAGCACGGGGCCCAGCGACTTGCAGGGGCCGCACCAGGGCGCCCAGAAGTCCACCAGCACCGGCACGTGCTGGGAAGCCTCGATGACTTCGGTTTCAAAGTTGGCGATGGTGACGTCGATCATGGCGGTGCGGCTTGGCAATGGAGTGAGGGGTAAGCACGGTGGCCGGAGTGGCCGTGCAGCGGCATTGTCGCCTCAAGTGGGGGCGAAACGTAAAATCCCAACTTTCATGGAGCGGCAATGAGCGCAAAGGTGCAAGTCGGCGTGGTGATGGGTTCCAACAGTGATTGGGAGACCATGAAGCACGCGGTTCAGATTTTCCAACAGTTTGGCGTGGCCCACGAGGCACGGGTCGTCTCGGCGCACCGCATGCCCGACGATATGTTCGCCTACGCCGAAGCAGCGGCAGGCCGGGGCCTGAAGGCGATTGTGGCGGGTGCGGGCGGTGCGGCCCACCTGCCGGGCATGCTGGCGTCCAAGACGACGGTGCCGGTGCTGGGTGTGCCGGTGCAGACCAAGGCACTGTCGGGCGTGGATTCGCTGCACAGCATTGTGCAGATGCCCAAGGGCATTCCGGTGGCCACCTTTGCCATTGGCGCAGCCGGTGCTGCCAACGCGGCGCTGTTTGCGGTGGCGATGCTGGCCAACGAAGACCCGGCGCTGCTGCAGCAGTTGCAAGCCTTCCGCGCCGCGCAGACCGAAGCCGCGCGCGCCATGACCCTGCCCCCGCCGGAGGCCGCATGACCCAGGGCGCACGCAAAACCTTATTGCCCGGCCAGATGGGCGCCAACGGCCAGATGGCCACGCTGGGCGTGATGGGCGGCGGCCAGTTGGGCCGCATGTTCGTGCAGGCCGCCCAGGAGATGGGCTACTTCACCGCCGTGCTGGACCCGGACCCGGCCAGCCCCGCAGGCCTGGTGAGCCACTACCACGTGCAGACTGGCTACGAGGACGAACAAGGCCTGGCGCAGCTGATGCAGCGCTGCGAAGCCATCACCACCGAGTTCGAGAACGTGCCCGCCCCGGCACTGGTGACGCTGGGTGCCCACCGCCCCGTGGCCCCTGCGGCCAGCGCCGTGGCCGTGGCACAAGACCGCATTGCCGAAAAAGCCCACTTCGTGGCCTGCGCCCAGGCCGGTGGCGTGGGCCCTGCGCCCTACGCGGCCATCGAAAGCGAAGCGCTGCTGGACGCCGTGCCCGCCGATCTGCTGCCCGGCATCTTGAAAACCGCGCGCCTGGGTTACGACGGCAAGGGCCAGGCCCGCGTGAAAGACCGCGCCGAACTCGCCGCCGCCTGGGAGCGCATGGGCCGCGTGCCCTGCGTACTGGAAAAGCTGCTGCCGCTCAAGGCCGAACTGTCGGTCATCGTGGCGCGTGGCGCCGACGGACAGGTGGTGGGCTTCCCGGTACAGCGCAACCTGCACCGCGACGGCATTCTGGCCGTGACCGAGGTGTTTGAAGGCAACGTGCCCGCCGAACTGGCACAGCAGGCGCGCCAGGCCACCGAGGCCATTGCCCACCAGCTAGGCTACGTGGGCGTGCTGTGCGTGGAGTATTTCGTCATCGACGACGGCAGCGCCCACGGCGCGCTGGTGGTCAACGAAATGGCGCCGCGCCCGCACAACAGCGGCCACTACAGCCTCAACGCCTGCGACGTGTCGCAGTTCGAGCTGCAGGTGCGCGCCATGGCGGGCCTGCCGCTGGTGGCGCCGCGCCTGCACAGCCCCACCGTCATGCTCAACATTTTGGGCGACCTGTGGTTCCATGAAGGCCAACCCCGCACGCCCGACTGGGCAGCCATACTGGCGCTGCCCGGCACCCACCTGCACCTGTACGGCAAGCTCGACGCGCGCCCGGGGCGCAAGATGGGCCACCTCAACATCACCGGCGCAACGCTGGCGCAGGTGCAAGACACCGCCGCCCAGGCCGCGCGCATTCTGGGCATAGCGCCATGGCATTGACGCTGGACGCCCGGGCACTGCTTGGCGGCTCTGCAACCGAGAGCGCCGAGGAGGCCCTGGCGTGCGCCGTGGACGCGCTGCGGCGCGGCGCCCTGGTGGGCATGCCCACCGAAACCGTCTATGGCCTGGCGGCCGACGCCGACCAACCCGAGGCGGTGGACCGCATCTTCGCGGCCAAGGGCCGCCCCAAGGACCACCCGCTGATCGTGCACGTGGCTGGGGGCAGCACTGCCCAGTGGCAGGCGGCCGTACAGCACTACGCGCAAGACGTGCCCGCCTTCGCCGAGCGGCTGATGGCCGCGTTCTGGCCGGGGCCGCTCACCGTCATCCTGCCGCGCCAGCCCGGCGTGGGCCTGGCCGCTGCTGGCGGGCAGGACTCCATTGGCCTGCGCTGCCCGGGGCACCCGGTGGCCCAGGCGCTGCTGCAGGCCTGCCAGACGGCGGGCATCCACGGCCTGGCCGCGCCCAGTGCCAACCGCTTCGGGCGCGTCAGCCCCACCACGGCCGCGCACGTGCAAGACGAATTCCAGGCCCTGCTGGACGACGACGCGCTCATCATCCTGGATGGCGGCCCCTGCCCGGTGGGCATTGAATCGACCATCGTGGACTGCTCGCGCGGCAGACCAGTGCTGCTGCGCCCCGGCATGATTCCGGTGAGTGCGCTGGAAGAGGCCGCTGGCGTTCCCATGGGTGAACGCGACGAGGCTGCCCCGCGCGCCTCGGGCACGCTCGCGTCGCACTACGCCCCCAGCGCCCGCGTGCGGCTGATGAATGCCAAAGAGATACAAGCCGCGCTGGACGTGCTGGGCGCCGATGCCCGCCACATTGCCGTGTACGCACGCACGCCAGTGACCAGCCCCAGCCCGCACGTGCGCATAGAGCCCATGCCCGCTCAGGCCGGTGCCTGCGCGCAGGAACTGTTCGCCGTGCTGCGTGCGCTGGACCGGCACGACACCAAGCTCATCTGGGTAGAGACCCCGCCCGAAGACGCCGCCTGGGACGGCGTGCGCGACCGCCTGCAACGCGCGGCAGCCTGAATACCCTGCTGGAGCCTTTGCATGCCAGACACGCCCGGCTCCATCAGCATGACGCCGATTGGCCATGTGCGCGGTGGGCGGCGCGAGGCCACCAAGGACGGCTGGGGCAGCAACCGCTGCCGACTGGAGCTGGACCCCGCGCGCTTCACCCCCGACAGCCTGCGCGGCGTGGAAGAACTCTCGCACGTAGAGGTGCTCTTCTACTTTCACGTGGACGCCCATGAGCCCACCGAAACCGGCGCGCGCCACCCCCGGGGCCGCAGCGACTGGCCCGCCGTAGGCATCTTCGCGCAGCGCGGGCGCATGCGGCCCAACCGCATCGGCGCGTCCATCTGCCGCGTGCTGGGTGTTGATGGCCTGGCGGTGGAAGTGGAAGGGCTGGACGCCGTGGACGGCACGCCGCTGCTTGACATCAAACCCGTGTGGACGGGCTACCTGCCGCGCGGTGAAGTGCGCCAGCCCGGCTGGTCGCTGGAGCTGATGGCCCACTATTGGTAAACCCGTGGGAGGATGCCGCTTGCGGCTAACATGGCAGGCATGCATCAACAACCCCGCCAACTCCTGTGAAACACCGCTGGACCATTGCACTGCTGGGCCTGTGCGCCGTGGCGGGCGCCGCCGCGTGGCTGGCCTTGCGCCCGCAGCAGGTGGACGCGCTGCGCGTGCAGGCCGCGCCGCTGGTGCGCACGGTGCAGTTCTCTGCCCGCGTGGCCACGCTCTCGCGCGTAGACGTAGGCAGTACCGTCACCGGGCGCGTGGCCCAGGTGCTGGTGCAGGAGGGGGCCAACGTGCGCCAGGGCGACGTGCTGGTACGGCTGGAGCAGGACGAACTGCGCCCCGCACTGGCCCAGGCCCAAGCCAGCGAACGGCAGGCCGAAGCCACCGTCAAGGCAGCCCGCGCCGAATTCGACCGCGCCCAGGAACTGGTGAACCGGGGGTTCATCAGCGCATCGCGACTGGATGAGACCCGCCGCGCGCAAGACGTGGCGGGTGCCCAACTGGCCGCCGCGCGCGCCGCCACCGTGGCCGCGCAGGCCCGGCTGGGGCAGACGGACATACGCGCCCCCGCACCCGCCCGCGTGCTGCTGCGCCAGGTGGAGCCTGGGCAGATCGTGCAGCCGGGCAAGGCGCTGCTGACCCTGGCGCTGGCCGGCCCCACGCAACTCAAGGCCCAGGTGGACGAGCGCTTCCTGGAACAGTTGCAGACCGGCCAGCCCGCCGCCGTGGTGGCCGACGCTTTTCCTGGCCAGCCCTTTGCGGCCAAAGTGTCGGCACTGGG
>CAMLOF010000219.1 GCA_946481585.1 uncultured Macromonas sp.
GCGGGTGTTTGGCCAGGTGCGGTGAAGCCCGCCACGGCGTGGCTGAGCCGCCGCCAGAAGATGGTGAAGTCCACCCGGTCGCGGGCGAGTAGCTGCATCAGGTCTTCGGTCAGTGCGGCGTCGCCTTCATGCACCTCGGTCAGGCCCAGCTTGGCCCCCATGCGCCGTTGCAAGGCGGCGGGGAACAAGGCTTTGTAGGGTTCAAGCGCGTCCAGCGCCTGCTGGGTGTCTTCCATCAGCGGGAGCATGGCCTGGCCCAGGCAGAACAGGTTCCAGTAGGCGATGTTGGGCTGGCGGGCGTAGGCGTAGCGGCCAGCGTTGTCTGAATGGTTGCAGATGTGGCCAGGGTCGAACGCGTCCATGAACTGGAAGGGGCCGTAGTCGATGGTGAGGCCCAGGATGCTCATGTTGTCGGTGTTCATCACACCATGACAGAAACCCACCGCTTGCCACTGGGCCAGCAGCTCGGCGGTGCGGGCGCTCACGGCTTCCAGCAGGTGGGCGTATGGGTTGCCGTCGGCTTGGCGGCATTCGGGGTAGAAGTGGTCGATGACGAAGTCTGCCAATTGCCGAAGCGCGGCGTGCTGGCCGGTGTGGCAGAAGTGCTCGAAGTGGCCGAAGCGGATGAAGCTGGGTGCCACGCGGGTGACCACGGCGGCGGTTTCGATTTCTTCACGGCGCACCGGGGCATTCGACCCGGTGACGCACAGTGCCCGGGTGGTAGGAATGCCCAGCGCATGCATGGCTTCGCTGCACAGAAATTCGCGGATGGAACTGCGCAGCACGGCGCGCCCGTCGCCCATGCGGGAATAGGGGGTGAGGCCTGCGCCCTTGAGCTGGATTTCCTGCGGACCGCCAGGGGTTGTGCGCTCGCCCAGCAGGATGGCGCGGCCATCACCCAGCTGCCCGGCCCATTGGCCGAACTGGTGCCCGCTGTATACGCTGGCCAGGGGCGACGCGCCCGGCAGCAGGCTATTGCCTGTCAGGGCTTCAAGGTGCTGCGGGTGTTCGTGCCAGTCCTCGGGCAGATCAAGGGCGCGGGCCAGGCTGCCGCTACGGCCTACCCAGTACGGCGCGGGCAGCGGGGTTGGGTGAAGGCGTGTGAAGAAGGCTTCGCCCAGGGTCTCGAAGCGGCTGGTCTGCAGTTCCATGCGGGCATTGTCCCCGTTGCTGCGAGGCCCTGCCGCGCACGGGGTGTTGCTCAGTCTCCCACTTTGAGCTCTGCGCTGCCGGTGTCGGCCAGTCGGTCCAACGCCGCCTGGTCAAGAATGTCGACGCGCCCAAACTCCAGTGACACCCAGCCCTGGGCTTCAAACTGCTTGAGCACGCGGTTGATGGTTTGGCGGGAAAGACCCGCCAGGTGCCCCAAGTCTTCCTGCGACAGGGTGATTTTGCGGATGCCCGACCAAATGAAATGTTGCAGGTACTGTGCGACCCGCTCTTCGGGGGAGCGCAGTCGGCCGGATTCAATGGCTGACATGGCCTGACCGAGCCGCAGGTTGAGCCGTTCGATCAGGTAATGGTTGAACGGCAGGCTGCGTTGATAGAGTTGCTGGAAGCAGCTCAGCGGCATGCTGATGAGGGTGGTGTCTCGCAGCGCGACGACGTCGTAGCGCCAGATGCCTCCCTTGAGTACTGAGCCTTCGCCGAACCAGTCGCCAGCGGGCACGCCCAGGAAGGCTGAAATCCGGCCGTCTTCTGTTGATGTTTGCAGCTTGACCATGCCCGAGAGCACGCCGTGCCAGCCTTCGATGGTGTGGCCTTTGTGCAGAACGGTTTCACCCTTGGTGGCCCGTACCAGCACCATGCGCTCCACAAGTTCGCGCTTTTCGGCGGCGGGCAGCGTTTCGAACCACGGCTGGCCGTAGAGAAACAGGTAAGCGGGCGAGCGCGGTTCCAGAAGCATGGGCGGGGCTGTAATGTTTTTGGCCAATGGCGGAAGTCTAGCTGCCGCGTGGCCAGAAGCCACCAAAAGTCAAAACGCCACCAAGCCAGCCAGCTTCGGATCCAGAAAGCGCCCACCCTGTGCGGTGATGCGTGTGGCTGAAAGCAGGACCTCGGGGTCCTGGTCTTTGGTGAGGTAGCCGCGTGCGCCTGCGTCCAGCGCCGCTTGGGCAATGCCTGCTTCCACGTGCATGCTGAGAACCAGTATGGGCAGAGCAGGGTGCCTGGTGTGCACGGCTCGGACCAAGTCGTGCCCGGAGAGCCCCGGCATGTTCAGGTCCAGCAGCAGCAGGTCAACGTCGCCTGACTGCAGGCGCTCAAGTGTTTCTGTGCCGTCCTTGGCCTCGCACACGACCTGTACGTCTTTGGTCAGTGAATACAGGTGCTTGATACCTTCCCGCATCATGGCGTGGTCGTCGGAGATCATCAGGCGTATTGGCAGGTAGGGTTCCACCATTTGATGGCCTGCAACTTCCGTCTTGATGCGGTCCATGAGTGTCTCCAGTTGGCTTGCTGCTTCTGCATGCAGCCAGGTGCGGGTCAGCAGGCTGAGCGGGTGTATGCCGATGGCACGGGCCAAATCCTCTACCTTGCGCAGGGTGGGGCTTTTGCGGCCGCGCTCAAGGCTGCTCAGATAGGTGCGGCTCGACACCAGGGAGAAGTCCTCCTGCGTCAGTCCTCGCGCTTTGCGGATTTCCTTCAACGCTCTGCCGAACGCATGGCTCAACTGGGTCACGTTTTTTATCCCCGCTTCCTCTTCCTGTGGCGGTGGCGTTTATACCCATGCACCACAGTACCTGGCCACACACTATAGGATTCAATTTCATCTTGTGAACTATGCCGTCGTGCCCGAGGTTGTCGGTCGGGCGACAGATGAGGGTGTTTGGCCGCGCTACGATGCTTCGAGCGCCTTAGCCATACAAATCACAAGGAGACTTTTCATGCTTGGCCTGATGCAAGACCAGCCGCTGCTGATTTCTGACCTTATTCGGCACGCGGAACGTCACCATGGAGATGTGGAAATTGTTTCTAGGCGGGTGGAGGGGGACATTCACCGCACCACCTACCGCCAGGCCGCCGCGCGAGCGCGCCAGTTGGCCAGCGCGCTCGACGCCATGGGGTTGGTGCAGGGTGACAGGGTGGCCTCTCTGGCGTGGAATGGCTACCGCCACTTTGAGATGTACTTTGGTGTGAGCGGCTCTGGACGCGTGCTGCACACCATCAACCCGCGCCTGATTCCTGAGCAGATTGTCTGGATCGTGAACCACGCCGAAGACCATGCGCTGTTCTTTGACATGACGTTCTGGCCCATCGTGAAAGGCATACATGACAAGTGCCCCACTGTGAAACGCTGGGTGGCGCTTTGCGATGATGCCCACTTGGCCAAGTTGACTGAAGGTGGAGCGATACCCAACCTGGTAAGTTATGAATCGTTGATTGCATCGCAGCCATCCAGCTACGAGTGGCCGCGCTTCGATGAAAACAGCGCATCGAGCATGTGCTACACCAGTGGCACCACCGGGCACCCGAAGGCGGCGTTGTACAGCCACAAGTCCACCATCCTGCATGCATACGCAGCTGCGCTGCCCGACGTGATGTGCCTGAGCGCGCGCGACAGCGTGTTGCCCGTGGTGCCCATGTTCCATGTGAATGCATGGGGCATACCGTATTCGGCCTGCGCGGTGGGCTGCAAGCTGGTGTTCCCGGGAGCGGCGCTGGACGGAAAGTCCGTCTACGAACTGATGGATGCCGAGAAGGTGACCTTTGCAGCGGGCGTGCCCACGGTCTGGCAGATGCTGCTGACGCACATGGGGCAGAACAACCTGACGCTGCCGTCGCTGAACCGCACGGTGATTGGTGGCTCTGCCTGTCCGCCCGCGATGATTGACACCTTCCGCAAGAAGTACGGAGTGGACGTGTTGCACGCGTGGGGCATGACCGAACTCAGCCCGCTGGGCACGCTGTGCACGTTGAAGAACAAGCACTTGAGCTTGCCTGAAGAAGAGCAGATGAAGATTCGCCTGAAGCAGGGGCGGGCCATCTTTGGCATAGACATGAAGGTGGTGGGGCCGGATGGCGCCGAGCTGCCCTGGGACGGCAAGGCTTCTGGCGACCTGCTGGTGAAGGGCCCCTGGGTGATACGTGACTACTACAAGGGCGAAGGGCCGGCGCCGCTGGCGGATGGCTGGTTCCCGACGGGTGACGTGGCCACCATCGACGCGGAAGGGTTCATGCAGATCACCGACCGCAGCAAGGACGTGATCAAGTCTGGCGGCGAGTGGATCAGCTCCATCGACGTGGAGAACATTGCCATGGCCCATCCTGCGGTGTTGATGGCGGCCTGCGTGGGCATGCGCCACCCGAAGTGGGACGAGCGGCCCATCGTTGTGGTGGTGAAGAGGCCGGGCGCCGAGGTGACGCGCGAGGAACTGCTGGCCTTCTACGAAGGCAAGATCGCCAAGTGGCAAGTGCCTGACGACGTGGTGTTTGTGGATGCGATTCCCCTGGGCGCCACCGGCAAGATGCAGAAGATGAAGCTGCGCGAGATGCTGGCTGACTACAAGCTGCCTGGCCTTTGAACCCTGCTTTCCAGGCCGCAGTCGCGCAGGCGATAGTGGCTAGGGCATTCCCTGAGGGCGCACCAAGACGCCCCTTTTAAGCTGTTTGCCATTCAACCACCCCCATAGGAGACAAACCATGAGATTCGTGTTGAAGAGCCTGACTGGCGCTGCCTTGGTGGCTTGTGCATTTGCCGCGCACGCTCAAAAGGGCGAGACGGTGAAGATTGCCTGGATCGACCCGCTTTCGGGGCTGATGGCGCCCGTGGGAGCCAACCAGTTGAAGAGCTTCCAGTTCTTTGCCGAGAAGTTCAGCGGCGCCGCCAACCCGGCGGGTGTGAAGTTCGAGGTGATTGGCATAGACAACAAACTGAGCCCGGCAGAAAGCCTGACGGCGTTGCAGTCGGCCATAGACCAGGGGGTGCGCTACATCACTCAAGGCAGTGGCTCTGCGGTGGCAGGGGCGTTGATCGACGCGGTGAACCGGCACAACGCGCGCAACCCGGGCAAGGAGGTGATCTTCCTGAACCACTCGGCCGTGGACCCGGACTT
>CAMLOF010000220.1 GCA_946481585.1 uncultured Macromonas sp.
CCCCACATCATCAGCGAAGCTGACAACAGCGTGAGCAGAATGGCCGCTGGGTAGAAGCCCACGCCCACCAGCACCCCAATGGCAGACGACGCCCAGATGGACGCCGCCGTGGTGAGGCCGTTGATGTTGAGCCCCTCCTTCATGATGACGCCTGCGCCCAGGAAGCCCACGCCGGTCACGATGCCCTGCACCACGCGGGTGGGGTCCACACCGGCGGAGCTCATGCCGCCGTGGATGCCCCACCAATAGCCGGGGTAGCCCGCGAACACCGTGAGCGCGGCCGAGGCCATGCAGACGATGCCGTAGGTGCGCATGCCTGCGGCGCGCCCATGGTAGGCGCGCTCGTACCCCACGATCAATCCCAGCAACAGGGCGCCCAGCAGGTTGGCGAAGATCAGCAGGTTGACCTCGATCACCGGGACCGACCAGTAGCTGGAAAGGAGTGGGGAAATCATGCTCAGGCCAGCAGGGTGTTGACGCGCCTGACGTAGGCGGCAGGATCGTCGGGCAGACCGCCTTCGGCCAGCAGCGCCTGGTCGAAGAGGATGTGGGCCAGGTCGTCGAACTGCGGGTGGCCGTCGAGCTTCTTCACCAGCGCGTGCTCGGCGTTGACCTCCAGAATCGGGCGCACCTCCGGCGCTTTCTGGCCTGCGGACTTGAGCAGGCGTGCCAGCTGAGTGGAGTACTCGCCGTCTTCCACCACCAGGCAGGCGGGGGAATCGACCAGGCGGGTGGTCACGCGCACGTCCTTGGCCTTGTCCTTCAGGGAGTCCTTCAGCTTTTCGAGCACGGGCTTGAAGGTCTCGGCAGCGGCCTCGGCGGCTTTCTTTTCCTCCTCGTCCTGCAGCTTGCCCAGGTCCACGGCACCCTTGGCCACGCTTTGCAGCGGCGTGCCGTCGAATTCGTTCAGGTACGACAGTGACCACTCGTCCACGCGGTCGGTCATCAGCAGCACCTCGATGCCCTTCTTGCGGAAGACCTCGAGTTGCGGGCTGTTCTTGGCGGCAGCCAGCGTGTCGGCGGTGATGTAGTAGATGGCCTCCTGGCCTTCCTTCATGCGGGCCTTGTAGTCGGCCAGGCTCACCGACACGGCGTCGCTCTGGGTGGAGGCAAAACGCAGCAGCTTGGCAATGCGCTCGCGGTTGCCAAAGTCCTCGCCCAGGCCTTCCTTGAGCACGGCGCCGAACTCTGCATAGAACTGGCTGTACTTTTCAGCGTCATTCTTCGCCAGGTCTTCCAGCATGGTGAGCACGCGGCGCGTGTTGCCGTCGCGAATGGCCTTGACGTCGCGGCTCTCCTGCAGCAGTTCGCGGCTGACGTTGAGCGGCAGGTCGGCCGAGTCGATCACGCCCTTGACCCAGCGCAGGTACGACGGCATCAGTGCCTCGGCGTCGTCCATGATGAAAACGCGCTTGACGTAGAGCTTGACGCCCGCCTTCTTGTCGCGGTTCCACAGGTCGTGCGGGGCCTTGGACGGGATGTAGAGCAGCTGGGTGTATTCGCTGGCACCTTCCACGCGGTTGTGGCTCCAGGCCAGCGGGGCGTCGGTGTCGTAGCTGATGTTCTTGTAGAACTCGGTGTACTGCTCTTCCGTCACGTCCTTCTTGGCGCGGGTCCACAGGGCGCTGGCGGAGTTGACGGCTTCCCAGTCGGCCTGCAGCACGTACTCGCCTTTTTCCTGGTCCCACTCCTCTTTCTGCATGAGGATGGGCAGGCTGATGTGGTCGGAGTATTTGCCGATGATCTGCTTGAGCTTCCAGCGGTTGAGGTATTCGCTGGCGTCGTCACGCAGGTGCAGGATGACGCTGGTGCCGCGCTGCGCCCGGGTGATGGTCTCTGTCTCGAAGTCGCCCGTGCCGCCGCTCACCCAGCGCACGCCCTCTTCCGGCTTCATGCCAGCGCGGCGGCTTTCCACGGTGATCTTGTCGGCCACGATGAAGCCCGAATAGAAGCCCACGCCGAACTGGCCGATCAGCTGCGCGTCCTTCTTCTGGTCACCGCTCAGGCGGCTCATGAAGTCCTTGGTGCCGCTCTTGGCAATGGTGCCCAGGTGGTCAATGGCCTCCTGAGCGCTCATGCCGATGCCGTTGTCGGTGATGGTGAGGGTTTTGGCGTCCTTGTCGAAGCTGACGCGAACCTCGAGGTTGGGAGCATCCTCGTACAGCCCGGCGTCGTTGAGCGCCTCGAAGCGCAGCTTGTCGCAGGCGTCGGACGCGTTGGAGACGAGTTCCCGCAGGAAGATGTCTTTGTTGGAATACAGCGAATGGGTGACGAGGTGCAGCAGTTGCGCCACCTCGGCCTGGAAGGCATGGGTGTTTTTGCTCATGGCGTTTGAATGCGTGAAAAACAGACCGGATACGTGCCCCGGCCACGTGGCTCGGGGCGACGGCCACCAGATGCGGACTGTGGCGGCGGTTTCAAGAGAGGGTCAAAAGCCTTTTACCAGCCACTGAACGCCTCGACCCGCGAGCGGCCGACGCGCGACAGGGCGTGCATGGCGCGTTCGATCAACTGGTGCGGCTGCCCACTGCGGTTGGGAATCATGGATGCCACGCCCAGGCGCACCGGGCTGCCGGGCTCGTCGGCCAGTGCTTTGTCCACGGCCTGACGCATGCGCTGCGCCACCTGCATGGAAGCATTGACCCCGCTGCTGGGCAGCAGGGCGGCAAGCCGGTGCTCGTCCAGGCGGGCCAGGTAGTCGCTGCTGCGCAAGCAGCCCGCAATGGTATCGAGCAGGGCGGACGCCGTCACTGGCGGCTCGGGCGCACGCCACTGGGCGGGCGAGAGTTCGATCAGCAACAAGCCCAGGCTTTCGCCACGGCGGGCGTGGCGCTGCCACTCTTCGGCGAGGCGGCGGTCCAGTGCGCGTGGGCTGCCCACGGGCGTGGCACCGTCCACAATGCCGTGCGCCTCCACCAGCAGTGCCAGGCGGCGGCGCTCCAGTTGGTCGACGACCTGACCTGCCAGCATGGCCAGGGCCTGGCGCTGACGCTCGTCAAGCTGGCGCGGGCGCTGATCCTGCACGGCCAGCGTGCCTATGGCCTGACCCGACGGCGTGACCAGCGGGGCCCCCGCGTAGAAGCGGATGCCATTGGGGCCGCTGACCTGGGTACTGTGGACAAAGCGCTGGTCGCGCGTGGCGTCGGGCACCTCCAGCACCTGCTGCGGCGCCACGATGGCATGGGTGCAGAAGGACAGGCCACGCGGCAGATGGGTGGAACCCGGCCCCACCAAGGCCTTGGCCCACTGGCGGTCTGCCCCCACAAAAGAGACCATGGCCACGGGCACGTCACAGACGATGGCGGCCAGGCGGGCCAGATCGTCAAATGCCGGCTCGGGCGGGGTGTCCAGTATTTCGTAGCGGTGCAGCGCCGCCAGGCGCTGCTGTTCGGCCGCCAGCGCGCCTGAAGGCTCGTCAACAGCGGCGGGGGACTCGTCACACACGGAATTCATTGTTCGCTTTTCCTACAACGGGGGCCTGGAGGCAGCTGTGCCAAGGGCGTCAAAACTGCTCGTGCTCCCCCAGGTAACGCCACTGACCCAGTGGCAAATTGCCCAAGACGATACGCCCAATGCGGATGCGCTTCAAGCCCACCACGTGCAGGCCAACCTGTTCGCACATGCGCCGGATCTGCCGCTTCTTGCCTTCGGTGAGCACAAAGCGCAACTGTTCGGGGTTCTGCCAGTCCACTTGGGCGGGCTTGAGGGGTTGACCGTCCAGGCTCAGGCCATGGCGCAGCAAGGCCAGCTTTTCAGGCGGGAAGACCGCCTGCACGTTCTGCGTCACCAGGCCCACACCCTTGGGGCCGTTGGGCGCCAGGTGCACTCGCACCAGGTATTCCTTTTCCACCTCGGACTGCTCGCCGATCAAGGCCTTGGCCACGCGGCCGTCTTGCGTGAGTATCAGCAGACCGGTGGAGTCGATGTCCAGCCTGCCAGCGGGCGCCAGACCACGCGTATGGCCCGCCTCGAACTTGCGCGGGCTGCGGTCGTCGCGCCAGCGCGTGCGGGGCTGCACCAGCACAGCCGCGCTTTGGTGGCCGTCCTCCGGCAAACCGCTCACATAGCCTATGGGTTTGTGCAGCAGGATGGTGACGCGCCCGCCCTGTTGGGCCGTGGCCTGGGGCAACACGTCGATGCGGTCGCTCGCCATGACCTGCTGCCCCATCTGGGCCACTTTGCCATTGACCTTGACCCAGCCTCGCTCGATCCACTCGTCGCCTTCGCGCCGGGAACACAAGCCCAGGTCGGCCAGCCGCTTGTTGAGCCGGAAGGGCCCCTCGTCTGTGGCGCCGGGCTTGGGCCATGCCTTGGGTGCCTGCGCACGTGGCGCAGGCGCACGACCCGCTGGCGGGCGCTGGGGCGCGGGTTTGCGAGCGGGCTCGGCAGCAGCCTGCGGCGGTTTGCGCAGGCTCAAGGTCTTGGACATGGGTCTCGGCTCTTTTCCGGTTCAGGCATGCGATGCCAGGCGGCAGGACAATCGGCCATTTTCGCACCAATGACCGGGGTAGAGCGGGCTCATGCACACCCCGCTACAAAGAGCTGCGGCCCGCGCTGCGCAACGCTTCCAGGTCCAGCACGCGCAAGCCTCCGTATTCCACCTGAATGGCCCCGTCGGCCGCCCAGCGCGCCAGCGCCTCGTTCACGCGTTGGCGCGACAAGCCCACCAGGTAAGCCAGCTCCTGCTGGGTGATGCGCAGCACCTGCCCCACGCCTGGAAACAGCCCCGGGTGGAACAAGTTCGCCAGACTGCGCGCCACACGCACGTCCGGGTCGCTGATGCGGTCGATCTCGCGCGCGGCGATGAACTGGCCGAGGCGCTCGTTGAGCTGGCGCATCACGAAGCGGTTGAAGCCGATGGAGTGGTCCAGCATCCAGTGGAAGGTATCCACGGGCAGCCCGGCCACCAGGCTCTTGCGCAATGCCTGGATGTTGTAGCGGTAGATCTCGCGCTTGAGCGCGGTGCCTTCGCCAAACCAGCCGCCCGGCGCGACGCCGGTGAAGGTCATCACCGGCCCTTGGCTGTCGTCGTTGCTCATCTTGAGCAA
>CAMLOF010000221.1 GCA_946481585.1 uncultured Macromonas sp.
AGCGCGGCCAGCGCAGCGCGGGCGTGCTCGGCGTCGGGGTCGCTCATGGCCGGGTTCTCACCCTGGATGAGCATGGCCTTGATGCGCCCTTCGTAGGCGGCGTTGATGATCTCCACCACGGTGAGGCCGGGCTGGTCGTCCAGCGCGCCAGCCGACAAGCCCCAGGTCTGTTCCGCCAGGCTGCGTGCGCCGGGTTCGCCAACGCGCTGGTAGTCGGGCAGCACCATGGGGATGAGGCCCGCGTCGCTGGCGCCTTGCACGTTGTTCTGGCCGCGCAGCGGGTGCAGGCCGGTGCCGGGGCGGCCGATCTGCCCGGTGACCATGGCCAGCGCGATGAGGCAGCGTGCGTTGTCGGTGCCGTGGGTGTGCTGGCTCACGCCCATGCCCCACAGGATGATGCTGGCGCGTGAGGTGGCGTAGGCGCGCGCCACTTCGCGCAGCGTCTCGGCGGGGATGCCGCAGATGGGCGCCATGACCTCAGGCGTGAAGGCCTGGATGTGTTCACGCAGTTGCGCGTATTCCAGCGTGCGCTGTTCGATGAAGGCCTGGTCGGTCAGCCCTTCGGTGACGATGACGTTGAGCAGCGCGTTGAGCAGAGCCACGTCGGTGCCGGGACGGAAGTTGAGCGTGCGCCAGGCCTGGCGCGAAAGCTCGGTGCGGCGCGGGTCGGCCAGCACCAGGCGCGCGCCTTTTTTCACGGCGTTCTTGATCCAGCTCGCGCCCACGGGGTGGTTCTGCGCGGGGTTGGCGCCGATGACAAAGATGAGGTCGGCATGCTCCACGTCGCGCAGCGGGTTGCTGACCGCGCCGGACCCCACGCCCTCCATCAGCGCGGCCACGCTGGACGCATGGCACAGGCGGGTGCAGTGGTCCACGTTGTGGGTGGCAAAGGCGCTGCGGATGAGCTTCTGGAACAGGTAGGCCTCTTCGTTGGTGCCCTTGGCCGAGCCAAAACCTGCCACGGCGGCGTCGCGGCCCTTGGCGGGGTGGGCGTCGCGTGCGCGCAGCAGGCCCTGAGCAGCCCGTTCCAGGGCCTCTTCCCAGGTGGCTTCGCGGAACTGCGCGCGCAGGGTTTCGGCGCTGGCGCGCCCGCCTTCGCCACGGGTGAGGATGGCCGGGTCTTTGGGTGCGTCGTCACGGCGCACCAGCGGGCGCGTGAGGCGCTGCGGGCTGTGGGCGTAGTCAAAGCCGAAGCGCCCTTTCACACAAAGGCGCCCCTCGTTGGCGGGGCCGTTGGCGCCTTCCACGTGGTCAATGCGCCCGTCCTTCACGTGGTAGGTGAGTTGGCAGCCCACGCCACAGAAGGGGCAGACGGAATCGACCGTGCGGTCGGCCACGCGGGCGTAGGCGCCGTTGGCCGGTGCGATGGCACCCGTGGGGCAGGCCTGCACGCATTCGCCGCAGGCCACGCAGGTGCTTTGCCCGGCGGCGTCTTGCTGGTCGAACACGATGCTCGCCTGCCCGCCACGGAAGGCCAGGCCCAGCACGTCGTTGCCCTGGATGTCGCGGCAGGCGCGCACGCAGCGGGTGCACTGAATGCATGCGCCCAGGTTGACGGCAAGCGCGGGGTGGCTGCGGTCGGGGCCCGCCACCATGGCAGCAGCCTGCGAAGCGCCGCGCCCGCCAAAGCGGGTGGCCTGCACGCCCAGGCGTTGCCCCCATTGGGCCAGTTCACTGTTCACCTTGAGGCTGGTGGTGGCGGGTGCGTCGGCCTGCAGCAGCTCAAGCACGGTGCGCTGGGCGCGCCGCACGCGCGGGGTATGGGTCTGCACCTGCATGCCCGCCTGCGGGGCGCGGCAGCACGACGGCGCCAGCACACGCTCGCCAGCCACCTCCACCACACAGGCGCGGCAGTTGCCCGCCGAGGGTAAGCCCGGCTTGTGGCACAGGTGCGGAATGTCCACGCCCATGCGCTTTGCCACCGCCCACAGGCTTTCGCCCGGCTGGGCCTGCGCGGGGCGGCCATCCAGCGTGAAGTCGATGGTGTTGTTCATGGCCGCACCTCCTGCGGGAAAAAGCGCAGCACAGAATCGAAGGGGTTGGGCGCCGCCTGGCCAAGGCCGCAGATGGAGGCTTCGCGCATGACGTGGGACAGGTCGCCCAACACATCTACATCCCACGCGGGCGCCTGCATCAACTTGGCGGCCTGGGCGGTGCCTGCACGGCAGGGCGTGCATTGCCCACAGGACTCGTGTTCAAAGAAGTGCATGAGGTTGAGCGCGGCGTCGCGTGCGCGGTCGTGCTGGCCCAACACCACCACGGCCATGGAGCCAACGAAGGCACCGTGTTCGGCCAGGGTGTCGAAGTCCAGCGGCACGTCCGCCAGACTGGCGGGCAGAATGCCGCCCGACGCACCGCCGGGCAGGTAGGCGTAGAGTTCGTGGCCTTCGGCCATGCCGCCCGCATGCTCGTCGATCAATTCACGCAAGGTGATGCCCGCAGGCGCCAGGTACACGCCGGGCTTTGCCACCCGGCCAGACACGCTGAAGCGCCGCAAGCCGCTGCGCCCGCGCCGCCCTTGCGCTGCCAGCCAGGCACCGCCGCGCGCCAGAATGTCGGGCAGCCACCACAGGGTCTCGAAGTTGTGGGCCAACGTGGGCCTGCCGAACACGCCGTTCATGGCAACGATGGGCGGCTTGAGCCGTGGCATGCCGCGCTTGCCTTCCACCGATTCGATGAGCGCCGATTCTTCACCGCAGATGTAGGCGCCCGCGCCGCGCCGCAGCTCCACCTGCGGAAAGGCCGCGCCCGGATACTGCGTGCGCCACTCGGCGATGTGGTCCTGCAGCATCCGCAGCTCTGCCTGCAACACCTGGCGGGCGTCGTGGTATTCGTCGCGCAGGTAGATCCAGACGTGCTCTGCGCCCACCACCAGTGCAGCGATGAGCATGCCCTCCAGCGCCTGGCGTGGCGCGGTGGCCAGCAGGTGCCAGTCCTTGAAGGTGCCGATTTCGCCTTCGTCCAGGTTGACGACCATGTGGCGCGGGCCGGGCTGGGCGCGCACCGTTTCCCACTTGCGCCAGGCGGGGAAGCCCGCGCCGCCCAGGCCCCGCAGGCCAGAGGCCTTGAGTTCAGCCAGCACAGTATTGGCGCTCAGTTCGCCCGCAAGCAGGCGGCGCAGCTGGGCATGGTCACCGGGGTGCACGGGCACGCCGAGCGAAGGCAGCGCGCGGGGCGCCGTTTCGCCCTTGGCCAGCAAGTCCTGCACGGCGTCGGCACTGGCCTGCGGCAGTTGGTGCTGGCCCACGCAGGCAGCGGGCGCCTGGTGGCACTGGCCGATGCAGGGGGCTTCCACCACACGCACGGCGTCTCCCAAGCGGTCCTGCACGACACGCAGCAAGTCCTGCCCGCCCGCCATCTGGCAAGGCAGGCTGGTGCACACACGCACGGTGACGGCGAGCAGCGTGGCTTCGTCCTCCACCACGTCGAAGTGGTGGTAGAAGGTGGCCACCTCGTACACCTCCACCTGGCTCAGGCGCAGGCGTTCGGCCAGGGCCGCGAGGTGGCCTTTGCGCAAGCCGCCCTCGCCGTCTTGCAGGCGGTGCAGGTGTTCAATCAGCAGGTCTGCGCGTGGCGCCAGGCCTTCACACAGGTCCGCCACGCGCTGGCGGTCCGCGTCCGCCACCTGGCGGCCCTTGGGCGTGGCACGCCAACGGCGAGCGGCCTGCCCTTCGGGAAGGATGGGAATCACCGTGCCTGAAGGCTGCGAACGGGGTGGCGATGACGGAGAACTTTGCATGGTTTCAGCGTAGCAGCAAGCAGGCAAATAAATATGTTTTGGATTGCATAATTCATTCCTGCTTCGTCCTACCTGTTGGCCACCCATGTTGCAAATCCAGCTTCAGCCCCGCTGGGCGTTTTCCGACGCGTCGGCCGCCGCCGTGGACGCCACGGTTTTGCTGGCCTTGCTGGCGGCCGTGCAGCAAAGCGGCAGCATTGCGCAGGCGGCGCGCGACACCGACCTGTCTTACCGGCACGCGTGGGGCCTGATCGAACGGGCCGAAGCGCTGCTGGGCCAGCCGCTGCTGGTGCGCGCGCGTGGGCGCGGGCGTGGCTGCCAGTTGACGGAGCTGGGCGCGAGGCTGGTGTGGTCCGACGCCCGCATTGCCGCGCGCTTGCAGCCGCTGATGGCATCACTGGCTTCGGAAATGGCGGGCGAACTGGGGCGGTTGGCACCCGAAACGCTGCCGCCCCCGCGCCTGCACGCCAGCCACGGTTTTGCGGTGGAGGCCCTGCACGAGCAGTTGAGCCAGCAGGGCGCGGTGGTGGACATACGCTACCGCAACAGCCTGGAAGCGGTGGCCGCGCTGGCCGCGGGCGATTGCGAACTGGCGGGCTTCCACGTGCCGTTGGGCACTTTCGAGAAGGCGGCTGGTGAACGCTACCGGCAATGGCTGCGGCCTGATGAGCACTGCCTGATCCAGTTGGCGGTACGCACGCAGGGGCTGTTCGTGGCGCGCGGCAACCCGCTGGGTGTGCACGGGTTGGCCGACCTGGCACGCCCTGAGTTGCGTTTTGTGAACCGCCCGCTGGGGTCGGGCACGCGCATGTTGACCGACCTGATGCTGGCACACGCGGGGCTGCGCCCCGAGGCGGTGAACGGTTACCGCACCACGGAGCTGACGCACGCGGCGGTGGCAGCGTTTATTGCGAGTGGCATGGCGGACGTGGGCATAGGAGTGCAGACGGCGGCACACCGCTTTGGGCTGCACTTCATTCCGCTGACGAAGGAGCGCTACTTCTTTGCCGTGCAGCGCAGGCAGTTGGACGGGCCGCGCCTGCAACCGGTGTTGCGGGTGTTGCAATCACCGGGGTTCCGTGCGCGGGTGGCTGGGCTGAAGGGCTATGACGCTAGCCGCACGGGGTTGGTGCTGGATGTGGAGTCGGTATTGCCTTTCGCGGGGTGAGGCGTCTCTGCTGTGGAGTTTTGGCGGCCAAGGCGTGTGCGCCCAGGCGCTGGCGCTTCAACGAGGTGGCCGGTGCGGTGCACCGGCTCCCCTGCGATGCTCGATGCCGTGGCTACGCGGCAGAAACTCCCT
>CAMLOF010000222.1 GCA_946481585.1 uncultured Macromonas sp.
CCAGGGCTTGCGCCTGCTGGAAGCCAGGCAACTGCCGCCGGGCGACACCGCCATCTCCTATGGCCAGGCCGCCGTGGCCCGCCAACAACTGGAGGCCGCTTGATGTTCGCCCCCATCGGAGATACCCATGCGGCAGGCCTGGCGGCCTGCCGCAGCAACCAAGGTCATGGCACGCTACCGATGGCACGCCAACAATGCTTCGGCCAAGACGGGTCAGCCCAGGCTGCGGCGCGCCGTTGCGAGGTGCCGAGAAGCGCAGATGCCGTGGCCAGCGCGCGCAGCGCGCTTCGTGAACTGACTTGCGGCGGCTGTTTGAGCGCAGTGAGCAAAGCGAACGAAGCGAGTTCCGCCGCGTGGCCACGGCATCGAGCATCGCAGGGGAGCCGGTGCACAGCGCCGGCCACCTCGCGTCAAGCGCCGCAGCCTGGGCTGGCCCGTCTTGGCGCGCCAACACAGGGGCCAGGAAACCCCCGCCGAGGTTCGCCAACCAAGTGGAGCAACTGACATGTGCCTAGCCGTACCCGCCCTGGTGGTGGAACTGCTCCCCCCTGACGAAGCCATCGTCGATCTGGACGGCGTGCGCCAGCGCATCTCTCTCGCGCTGGTGGACGGCGTGGTCGTGGGCGACCACGTGATCGTGCACGTGGGCTTTGCACTGCAGAAACTCGACGTGGAAGAGGCCGAAGCCACGCTGGCGCTGCTGCGCGAACTGGCGCAAGCCGACGCGCCCAACGGGAACGCCGCGCCATGAGGTACATCGACGCCTTTCGCGACGGTGAACTGGCCCGTGGGCTGGCCACAGCCATAGCGCGCGACGCCGACCCCGCCCGCCACTACCGGCTCATGGAATTCTGCGGCGGCCACACCCACGCCATCTCGCGCTTCGGCATTGCCGACCTGCTGCCCAGCCACATCGAACTCATCCACGGCCCCGGCTGCCCCGTGTGCGTGCTGCCCGTGGGCCGCATCGACCAGGCCATCCGCCTGGCGCTGGACCACGGCGTGATGCTGTGCAGCTACGGCGACACCCTGCGCGTGCCCGCGTCCGGCAAGCTCAGCCTGCTGCGTGCGCGTGCGCTGGGGGCGGACGTGCGCATGGTCACCTCGCCACTGGGTGCGCTGGCCCTGGCCCGCCAGCACCCCGATCGGCAGGTGGTGTTCCTGGCCATCGGGTTTGAAACCACCACGCCCCCCACGGCGGTGGCGCTGCAGCAGGCTCGCACACAGGGTGTGGGCAACTTTTCGGTGCTGTGCAACCACGTGCTTACCCCGGCGGCCATGCAGGCCATCCTCACCGTGGAAGGCGGCACCCGCATCGACGGCTTCATCGGCCCGGCGCACGTGTCCACCGTCATTGGCAGCGCCGCCTACGAACCGGTGGCGCGTGAACACGGCAAACCCATCGTGATTGCCGGTTTCGAGCCGCTTGACGTGATGCGCGCCATACACATGCTGCTGCAACAGATCAACACCG
This sequence comes from uncultured Macromonas sp., assembly GCA_946481585.1. The sequence goes on from CAMLOF010000222.1 coordinate 1,475, forward strand.
GCCGCGCCGAGGTGGACAACGAGTTCACCCGCGCCGTGGGCCCGCAGGGCAACGCCAAGGCGCGCGCGCTGGTGGACGAGGTGTTTGAACTGCGCGACAGCTTCGAGTGGCGCGGCCTGGGCACCCTGCCCCACAGCGCATTGCGCCTGCGCCCCGCCTGGGCCGCGTTCGACGCCGAGCAACGCTTTGCCGCACCCTACCAGCCCGTGCCCGACCACAAGGCCTGCGAATGCGCCGCCATCGTGCGCGGCGAAAAACGCCCCGAGCAATGCCGCATCTTCGGCACCGCCTGCACGCCCGACCACCCCGTGGGCTCGTGCATGGTCTCGTCCGAAGGTGCCTGCGCGGCCCATTACAGCTATGGCCGCTTCCGCACGGCCCCTGTACCCCACTCACCCGATTCACCCCATGCACCGCATTCCCAACCCGCCGCTTGACCTCGCCCATGGCCGCGTGGACATGTCGCACGGCGCAGGCGGCCGGGCCATGCACCAGTTGCTGCAGCAACTCTTCCTGCCCGCGCTGGGCAACCCCTGGCTGCTGCAAGGCGACGACGGCGCGCGCCTGCCCGAAGCCAATGGCCGCCTCGTCATGGCCACCGATGCGCACGTGGTCTCGCCCCTCTTCTTCCCCGGCGGCGACATCGGCAGCTTGGCGGTGCACGGCACCCTGAACGACGTGGCCGTGATGGGCGCGCGGCCCCTGTACCTGGCGGCCAGCTTCGTGCTGGAAGAAGGCCTGCCGCTGGCCGATCTGGCACGCATCGTGCGCTCCATGGGCGACGCAGCCAAGGCGGCGGGCGTGCCCGTGGTCACGGGCGACACCAAAGTGGTGGAACGCGGCAAGGGCGATGGCGTGTTCATCACCACCACGGGGGTGGGCGTGATGTCGGGCCCCCTGTACCTGGGCGGCGCCAACGCCCAGCCGGGCGACGCAGTGATCGTCTCTGGCCCGTTGGGCGACCACGGTGCGGCCATCCTCTCGGTGCGCGAAGGGCTGGCGCTCGACAGCCCCATCGTGTCAGACAGTGCCGCGCTGCACGGCTTGATTGCCGACCTGCTGGCAGCCGTGCCCACCACACGTGTGCTGCGCGACCCCACGCGCGGCGGGCTGGCCGCCACGCTCAACGAAATCGCTCACCAGTCAGGCGTGGGCATGGTGCTGGACGAAGCTGCCCTGCCCGTGCGCCCCGCCGTGGCCGCGCTGTGCGAGCTGCTGGGGCTGGACCCGCTGAACCTGGCCTGTGAAGGGCGCGTGGTTGCCATCTGCCCGGCAGAGACGGCTGACATCGCCGTGGCCACCCTGCGCAAACACCCGCTGGGCCGGGACACGGCGCGCATCGGTTGCGTGGCGGCCGACGCGCGCTGCTTCGTGCAAATGCGCACACGCTTTGGCGGCCAACGCATGGTGGACTGGCTGGCGGGCGACCCGCTGCCGCGCATCTGCTGAACTCAAACGCGAAACACCGCCACCGCCTGCACCAGTTCCTCGGCCTGGCCCTTCAAGGTCGTGGCCGCTGCCGCCATTTCCTCCACCAATGCCGCGTTCTGCTGCGTCACGCTGTCCATGCTCTGCACGGCCTCGCCAATCTGCGCCACGCCCGAGCTTTGCTCCGCGCTGGCCGAGCTGATCTCGCCCACTATGTCGGTGACGCGCTGGATCGCCCCCACCACCTCCTGCATGGTGGCACCGGCCTGATCGACCAGGTCGGAGCCAACCGCCACGCGGCCCACGCTGGCATCGATCAACGCCTTGATTTCCTTGGCGGCCTCGGCGCTGCGTTGCGCCAGGGTCCGCACCTCGCCCGCCACCACGGCAAAGCCGCGCCCTTGTTCACCTGCACGTGCCGCTTCCACGGCGGCGTTCAGGGCCAGGATGTTGGTCTGGAAGGCAATGCCATCGATGACGCTGATGATGTCTGCGATCTTGCGCGAACTGTCGTTGATGTCCTTCATCGTGTCCACCACGCGGTTGACCACATCCCCGCCACGCACCGCCACCTCGGACGCGTTGAGCGCGAGCTGGTTGGCCTGGCGAGCACTGTCAGCGTTCTGGCGCACGGTGGAGCCCAGCTCCTCCATGGACGCTGCCGTCTGCTCCAGCGCGCTGGCCTGGTTTTCGGTGCGCGATGACAAATCCTGGTTACCGTGCGATATCTCGGCACTGGCCGTGGCCACGTTCTGCGCGCCATGCCGCACGTTGGACACGACCTCCACCAGCGACGCCTGCATGCGGCTGAGTTGCGCCATCAGGCTGCGGCTGTCGCCATTGCGCAGGGCGATGGGCTGGCTCAGGTCGCCTTGTGCCACCCGGTTGGCAATGGCGGCTGCCTCTGAAGGTTCGCCGCCCAGGGGGCGCAGCACCAGGCGCTCCAGCGACACGCTCAGCCCCACCGACACCAGCACCACGCTGGCCAGCCCCAGCACCGCTGCCAGCAGCATGAGCCGGTTCACGCCAGCCAGAATCTCGGCCTCGGGCACGGTGGCCACGAACATCCACGGCGTGGGCACGGAACCCACACGCACCGGCACATACAGGCGCGTCACGCTGGCGCCACCCAGCCGCTCGTCGTGCTCGCTCACCGTCAGGGGCTGCCCAGCCTTCACCGCCGCCCGCGCCTCTTCCGAAAACCCCAGCTTGGCCATGTCCTGGCCCACGCTTTCCGCGTCGCGGTCGCCCACCACCAGGCCGCCGTGGGACAGCAACGTTGCGTAGCCGGAATCAAAAATGCGTATCTGCCCCACCACCCCTTGCAGGCTGGCCAAGGCCATGTCCACCCCCACCACGCCCACGGCGGAACCGTTCACCTGCACAGGCACCGCCACAGATGTGATGAGCGTCTCTTTGCCCGCCACGGAATAACGGTAAGGGTCGCGCAGCAAAGGCTTGCCGGTCTGGCGCGTCACCAGGTAATAGTCGCCCGCGCCGGGCTTGTCGTAATCAACCAAAGCCTCCATCACGGCCATACCCAAGCCCTTGTTCCAGTACGGCACAAAGCGGCCTGTGGCGTCGTGGCCCGACTGGCCCACGTATTCGCCGTCTTTCCCGTCAAAGGCGTTGGGCTCCCAGCCCGTCCACACCCCCAGGAAGGCTGGGTTGCCTTCCAGCACCCCTTTGAGCATGGCGTTGGCCACGTCGCGCTGCGCCACGCCTGAAGCCTGCATGCTGCCCAGCGCGTTGGCCAGCGCGGTTGCCGTGTCCAGCGCGGTTTCCATGCTCCCCGCCACTTCTGCACCGTTGCGCGCGGCCAGTTGCTCGGCAAAGGCATGGGCGGCTTCTTGCTGCATGCCTGCAGCCCGGTTCGCCAGCACGGCAATGGTGACCGCAAAGCCCATCAGCACGATGGACACGACCCACAGCGTCAACTTGACCCGCAGGCTCAGCCTTTTGGTCGAACTCTTGGCACGCATCAAACAACTCCCGGTTAAGCGCCTTGCCTGCGGCAGCACACCTGAAGGCATGCCAGCGGAAGGCCTGCTTTCTACCGGAAAAAGAAGCGCAAAAAGTCCAGAGCAGACGATATTCGATCGATTATCAACCTA
>CAMLOF010000223.1 GCA_946481585.1 uncultured Macromonas sp.
CGGGCCAGCGGCACACCCAGAGCTGCAGGGGCCGACACGCCAGGCGCCTGCCCGCCGGGCAGCACGTCCAGGCACACGGTCAGGTAGACGGCGTCGCACTGGGCCAAGTCCTGCGCCAGTGCCTGCCTTGCCTGTTCCATGCCGTCGTCCGTCTGCAAGGCGTCGTCGAGCCAGTAGCGCACGCCCCAGGCGTCGGCCCGCTCGAACAGGACCTGTGTGTTGGCGAACCGGCTGATGCCCAGCACCCGGTAGTCGAACGGCCGCCCCTGGCTTACGCACCAATCGTGTATCTGGCGAAATGGCGTGCCCGAATTGGCCTGTGCGGCCTGGCGCAGGTCGAAGTGCGCGTCGAAGTTGACGATGAGCACGCGCTTGTCGTGAGGGCGGGCCTGGGCAATGCCCTGGAAGGTGCCCCAGGCCACCTCGTGCCCACCGCCCAGCACCAGCGGCAGACAGCCCTGCTTCATGGCCTGCGCCACACGGGTGCCCAGTGCGGCCTGCGCGGCTTCCAGTGCGCCGCCTTCGCAGTGCACGTCGCCCGCGTCCCACAGGGCGGGCTCGCCCAGCACGGGCAGGCTGGCCAGCGCACCACGCAAAGCGCGCGGCCCTTCGGCGGCGCCTGCACGCCCGGCATTGCGGCGCACGCCTTCGTCCACGGCAAAGCCCATCAGGGCCACGCCGCCTTGGCTTTGACCGTCAAAGGGCCGCACGTGCTGGTGCCAGCGCGTGCTGTCGCCGGTTTCCTCGCTGTCCACGCGGCCTTGCCAGATGAATGGAGTCGTCATTGAGTGATGTCCTGACCGGCCAGCACCGTGCCCTTGCACGGGTTGTGGCCAAACCAATAGGTGAGTTCGTTCGGGTGTTCCAGGTCCCACACGGCCAGGTCGGCGCGCTGGCCTGCTGCCAGGGTGCCGCGGTCTGCCAGACCCAGGGCACGGGCAGCGTTCACGGTGATGCCGCGCACCGCCTCCAGCGGCGTGAGCCGGAAGAAGGTGCACGCCATGTGTGCCGACAAGGGCAGGGACAGCCCGGGCGATGTGCCTGGGTTGTGGTCGGTGGAAACGGCCATGGGCACGCCCGCCTCGCGCAACGCGGCAATGGGCGGCAGCTTCGTTTCACGCAGCATGTAGAAGGCCCCGGGCAGCAGCACCGCCACGGTTCCTGCAGCGCGCATGGCGGCAATGCCTGCGTCGCTCAGGTACTCCAGGTGGTCGCAAGAGAGGGCCCCGAAGGCTGCGGCCAGTGCGGCCCCGCCCTGGTCAGACAGTTGTTCGGCGTGCAGCTTCACGGGCAGGCCCAGGGCCTGCGCGGCTTCGAACACCCGGCGCGTCTGCGCGGGGGTGAAGCCCACGTTCTCGCAGAAGGCGTCCACGGCGTCCACCAACCCGTCAGCGTGCAGCTGGCCCATCCAGGCGCACACGGCGTCCACGTAGGCGTCCTGCCGCCCCTCGAATTCCGGCGGCAGCGCGTGCGCGCCCAGGTAGGTGGTGCGCACGTCCACCACACCGGCTTGCGCCAACCGGCGCGCCACGCGCAGGCAGCGTGCCTCCACCTCCAGCGACAGGCCGTAACCCGACTTCACCTCCAGCGTGGTCACGCCTTGCGCCGCCATCACCTGCACGCGCTTGGCAGCCAGGCGCAGCAGTTGCTCTTCACTGGCGGCCCGCGTCGCGGCCACAGTCGAACGTATGCCGCCGCCCGCACGGGCAATCTGCTCGTACGTGGCGCCATTGAGCCGCATCTCGGCCTCGTCGGCACGGCGCCCGCCGTAGACCAGGTGCGTGTGGCAGTCCACCAGCCCCGGGGTGACCAGGGCGCCACCCAGGTCGTGTTCGTCGTCCACCACCAGCCCGGCGGGCAAGGCGCTTTGCGCACCCACCCAGGTGATGTGTTCGCCTTGCATCAACAAGGCTCCTTGGTCGATCAGGCCCCAGCCCTCGCCCGTGAGGGTGGCCAGGCGGGCGTTGCGCCACAGGCGCTTCGTGTTCATGCGTGTGTGTCCTCGTGAAGAATCCACCAGCCTGCCGGGTTGGTGGTGTCGTCGGTATCGGCAACAAACTGCCATTCGCAGCCGCTGGCAGCGTCGTCCCACAACAGCGTGAGGGCAGGCACCGGCACAGACTGCGGCCCGCACTGCCACCGCCCGGGCACGCTGGCAAACAGACCGGCGCGTGCGCCCTCGGCAGGGCGCCAAGGGTTGGCCGCAGGCAGCACAAACACGCTTCCACCACGGCACATCACGTTCAGGTCGCGCACCGGGCCGTCCAGCAACTGCCCCTGCGGGGGGTCGGCGCCGTCAAAGGTGAGCGGCGTGTCCGTGGTGCGCTGCTCCACACGGCGCCCGGGCCAGGTCAACGCCACCCCCGGCCCTTCAAGCACGGCAAACACGCGGGTGACGCCGGGGAAGGCAGAAAAAGGCCCGTCGCTGGCAATGTCGGCCACGCTCACACGCAGCCGCCAGTCGGCAGGGTCGGGCCAGGCCAGCAGTTCGCGCGTCAGCCCGCCGCCGTTGCGCCAGGGCACGGCGGGCACGTCGGCAACGCTGATGACCTTCACGCCAAACCCCTCACTGCGCCCACAGGGGCGCCAAGGCGTCCTCGTTGCCATCGCCCGCGTGGCCTTCCAGCACCAGCCGGCGCGCGGCTTCAATATCGGGGGCGAACAGCCGGTCGCGGTCGTAGAACGGCACCTGCGCGCGCAGCTTGTCCATCACCTTGCCCAAGCGCGCCGACGTGGCGAGCGGCCGGTGGAAGTCCACCCCCTGCGCGGCAGCCAGCCATTCAATGCCCAGGATGGTCGCCGTGTTGTCGGCCATCTCGGCCAGGCGCCGCCCGGCGTAGGTGGCCATGCTCACGTGGTCCTCCTGGTTGGCGCTGGTGGGCAGGCTGTCCACGCTCGCCGGGTGGGCGTGCGACTTGTTCTCGGAAGCCAGGGCAGCCGCCGTCACGTGGGCGATCATGAAGCCGCTGTTCAGGCCCGGGTTGTCCACCAGGAAGGGCGGCAGGCCCGACAGGGAGCTGTCGATCAGCAGCGCGATGCGCCGCTCAGCCAGCGCACCGATCTCGGCAATGGCCAGCGCCAGCGTGTCGGCCGCGAAGGCCACCGGCTCGGCGTGGAAGTTGCCGCCCGAGATGACCTCGCCCGTGTCGATGAACACCAGCGGGTTGTCGGTCACGGCGTTGGCCTCGGTCAGCAGCGTGCGCGCGGCCTGCACGATCAGGTCGCGGCAGGCACCCATCACCTGGGGCTGGCAGCGCAGGCTGTAGGGGTCCTGCACGCGCTCGTCGTTGGCCAGGTGCGAACGGCGGATGGCGCTGCCTTCCAGCAATGCGCGCGTGGCCGCGGCAGAGGCAATCTGCCCAGGCTGCCCGCGCACCGCGTGGATGCGCGGGTCGAACGGCGCGTCGCTGCCCTTGGCGGCATCCACGCTCAGCGCGCCGGTCACGGTCCCTGCTTCCAGCAACCGCTCGGCCATGAACAGGCCGTGCAGCGCCAGCGCCGTGGACACCTGGGTGCCGTTGATCAGCGCCAGCCCTTCCTTGGCCGCCAGCGTCAGCGGGGCAATGCCCGCCTGCTTCAGCGCTGCGTCAGCACGCACCCATTCGCCGTTCACACGCACATCGCCCTCGCCCATCAGCGCCAGCGTCATGTGCGACAGCGGCGCCAGGTCGCCCGATGCCCCCACCGAACCCTTGACCGGGATGCACGGCACGATGCCCGCGTTCAACACGGCCAGCAGTGTGTCCACCACCAGCGGGCGCACGCCCGAATAGCCGCGCGCCAGGCTGGCCGCCTTCATGGCCACCACCAGCCGCGCCGTGGCGTCGCTCATGGGTTCGCCCGTACCCACCGCGTGCGACAGGATCAGGTTGCGTTGCAACTGCTCCAGCTGCTCGTCGGGGATGCGCGTCTTGGCCAGCTTGCCAAAACCGGTGTTGATGCCGTAGGCCGCGTCACCCTGGGTGACGATACCGTGGATGGCCTGCGCAGACGCCTGCATGGCCGTGTAGGCAGAAGCGGGCAAACTGGCTTTCACGGGCCCGCGCCAGATGGCGCGCAGATCGGCCAGGGTCATCTGGCCGGGGTTGAGGTTGATGGTTTGTGTCATGGCCAACATCATCCGCGCAACATGGGCAGATGCAAGCCCTGCTTCTTCGCCGTCTCGATCGCCAGCTCGTAGCCTGCGTCAGCGTGGCGCATCACGCCCGAGCCGCAGTCGTTCACCAGCACACGCGCCAGGCGCTCGGCAGCGGCGTCGGTACCGTCAGCCACGATCACCATGCCCGAGTGCTGCGAGTAGCCCATGCCCACGCCACCGCCGTGGTGCAGGCTGACCCAGCTGGCGCCACCCGCCGTGTTGAGCAGCGCGTTCAGCAGCGGCCAGTCGCTCACGGCGTCGGTGCCGTCCTTCATGCCTTCGGTCTCGCGGTTGGGGCTGGCCACCGAGCCAGTGTCCAGGTGGTCGCGGCCAATCACGATGGGCGCCTTCAGCTCGCCCTTGCGCACCATCTCGTTGAACGCCAGGCCAGCCAGGTGCCGTTCGCCCAGGCCCAGCCAGCAGATGCGTGCGGGCAGCCCCTGGAAGCTGATGCGCTCGCGCGCCATGTCCAGCCAGCGGTGGGTGTGCTTGTTGTTGGGGAACAGTTCCTTGATCTTGGCGTCGGTCTTGTAGATGTCCTCCGGGTCGCCCGAGAGCGCCACCCAGCGGAACGGGCCCTTGCCCTCGCAGAACAGCGGGCGGATGTACGCAGGCACAAAGCCGGGAAAGTCGAACGCGTTCTTCACACCCTGGTCAAACGCCACCTGGCGGATGTTGTTGCCGTAGTCCACCGTGGGAATGCCCATGGCCTGGAAGTCCAGCATGGCCTGCACGTGCACCGCGCAGCCTTGTGCGGCTTCTTCGGTCAGGCGCTTGTGCTGCGCGGGGTCGCGCTGGGCGGCCTTCCACTGCGCCACGCTCCAGCCCACCGGCAGGTAGCCGTTGATGAGGTCGTGGGCCGAGGTCTGGTCGGT
>CAMLOF010000224.1 GCA_946481585.1 uncultured Macromonas sp.
CGGAACTGTTTGGAGGCGCTGTCGTAGCTCAGCGGCCCGCAGGCAAAGCGCGGGTGCTCCTGCCCGCGCGATCTGCGTATCAACGCGATCAGCCTGGCCTCCAGTTCCGCCACATCAAATGGTTTGGCCAGAAAGTCATCGGCACCGCCGTGCAGGCAGCTGACACGCTCCATCAGCGAATCCCGCGCGGTGAGTATGAGCACGGGCAGGCGCTCGTCGGCGTCGCGCAGGTCAGACAGCACATCGTGCCCACCCAGGCCGGGCAGACCCAGGTCGAGTATGAGCGCGTCGTACTTGGTGGCCTTGAGGCTGCGGCGCACCATGCGGCCGTCGTTCACCCAATCGACCTGGAAGTCGTTCTGGCCGAGCGCCTTGACCAGCCAGGTGCCCAGTTCGGTTTCGTCTTCCGCCAGGAGTATGCGCATGCCCGAGTCTCTCTTGAGTTCAGGCGTAAAGCAAGGCGCCTGCTTCGCGAACGGCTACCGCGCGGGCTTCGCCCAGAGCCTGCACCACCGGATGCCACACGCTTTCGTAGGGGGGCAGGGCGTCATGGTCAAAGGCGGTGTGTGGCCAGTCGGACCCCCACACCAGGCGCTCGCCCAGGCAAGCCGCGACCCGAAGGATCTGCTGGTGCAGGGCGTTGTAAGGTGCCGTGTCTTGCAGGCGGTACCAGCCCGAGAGCTTGACCCACGCACCCATACCGGCCAGGCGTTGCAGCGCGGCCCACGCCGGGCTTGTGGCGCCCATGCCCGGGTGCAACCCCGCCAGGTGGTCGAGCACCGGTGTCAGGCCGCTGCCTTCATGCAGGTCGGCAATGGTGGCAAGCTGTTCGGCCCGGGCATACCACTGCACGTGCCAGCCGCGCGCCTTCAGCCGAGGCGCCAGTGCGCGAAAGGCTTCGGGCCCGTTGCCCACGGGGGACACCAGGTTGAAGCGCACACCGCGCACCCCCAGGTCGTGCATCTCATCAAGTTCGGTGTCGAGCACGTTGGTGTCCAGCACCACCACGCCACGGTGGCGCCCCGGTTTGCGGGCCAGCGCCTGCAGCATCAAACGGTTGTCGGTGCCATAGACGCTGGGCTGTACCAAGATCAGATGGCCAACGCCTTGAGGCTCTGCAACCTGCTCTATCTCGGCCAAGTCGCGCAACACCGGCTGGTAGTGACCCGTCTGCGCCGGGTGCGCAGGGTCGAACACGTGCACATGGCAATCCCAGCCGCCGGGAATGGAGTTTGGGTGTGGGCTCATCCGGTGGTGATGCCGCGTTCCTTGATCACTTTGGCCCATTGCGCCTGCTGGGCCGCAATGAATTTGCCTGCACTCTGCTGGCTGGCGTCGGCAAACACGTCGCCGCCCAGCTGGCGGATGCGGCCAAGCACCTCAGCGTCGTCCAGCGCCTTGCGGATGGCGGCCACCAGTGTGGCCTTCACGTCGGCAGCCATACCGGCGGGACCCAGGATGGGGTTCCACTCCAGCACCTCGTAACCCGCCACGCCCGCCTCGGCCATCGTGGGCACGTCAGGCAATGAGCGTGCCCGCAGCATGCTGGTCACGGCCAGTGGACGCAACTTGCCTGCCTGTATGTGGCCGAGCGATGATGCGACGTTCGCAAAGAACAGCGGCACCTGTCCACCCATCACGTCGTTCATGGCCGGGCCGCCGCCCCGGTAGGCCACGTGGGTGAGGTTCACGCCCGCACGTTGCTCGAAGAGTGCGCCTGCCAGATGCTGGGCCGAACCATTGCCTGAAGACGCGTAGTTCAACTGCATGGTTTTCGCCAGGCGGATCACGTCCTTCACGCTCTTGGCTTCAAAGCTGGGCGTGCACACCAGCACGTTGGGGAAGGTGGCAACCACAGCCAGCGGCGTGAAAGCCGTGGCCGTGTCATAAGGCAGTTTGGGGAAGAGGGAAGGATTGACCGCGAACGACGATGCGTCCAGCAGAAGCGTGGTGCCATCGGGTTTGGCACGCGCCACGAACCCAGCCGCCAGCTGGCCGCTGGCTCCGGCCTTGTTCTCGACGATCACCGTCTGGCCCAACGCGGCTTCCAGTTTGGGTGCGATCGTTCGGGCCATGAGGTCGGCGCCTCCGCCGGGAGGGTAGGACACGATCAGCGAGATCGGCTTGCCGCTGGCAAGCTTGCCCTGGGCTTGTGCGCCCACCCAAGGGGTGGCAAGGCTGGCGGCGGTGGTGGCGAGCAGGGCACGGCGCGACAGGCGTGCGTCATTCAAAGAAGGCATTTTGGCCGGGAGCATGGTTCGGACCCTCAGGTGATGTGGACGGTGTAATGAAATGCGTGGGCGTCGCCGCGCGTGACGCGCCATTCAACGCAGCGGCCAGTGAGGTCGTAGGCGGCACGTTCCACCACGGCGCAAGGGTGCCCGGGGGGAAGGCCCAGCAGCATGGCCTGGCTGGCATCGAGAACCGCGAATGCGATTTCGTCGCGGGCACGGTGCACATGGATATTCAGCCTGCGGGCGAACATCGGGTAAAGCAGATCGCCCCAGGTGGTGATGTCGTCGTCGGCAAGCGGTGCAAACAACTCGCCGGGCAGCCAGAGTTCTTCCAGCAGGCGAGGTTGTCCACCCATCAGCCTCAGCCGGTGCAGACGCAACACCGGCTCCCCAACGCCAATGCCCAAGCCGCGCGCCACGGCAGCAGGAGCGCTCACCGTCTGGCGATCAACGATCCGCGACGCAGGCACTTCGCCCGTGCCGCCATCGAAGCGGAAGAAGCGCAGCATCGTGGCACCCGGCAGGCCTTGGCGCACAAAGGTGCCACGGCCGTGGATGCGCTCGATGAAGCCCTGTTCAACCAGCAACTCCATCGCGCGGCGCATGGTGCCCAGGGCCACGCCATGCTCCTTGGCCAGTTGGTTTTCGGCGGGCAGAGCGGTACCCGGCGGCCACTCGCCTGCAATCACGCGAGAGCGAAGCGCCTGAGCCAGCGACGCGTAGCGGCTCACTCCGGGTTCGGATGTCTGCACCAGTTGTAGTGATGACTTCATGATCGGAAATATAGTCCTCTATAGGACTAATTGACTCTAGGGGAAACCCTTGCCGTTTTTGTAGGAGCGGGTTACACCTGCAATAAGTCGAGCCTGTTTCGTGAGCGCAATGATAAGTTCGACTAATGAAGTTGCCGTCTTGCTGATGGAGTGAGATTCGGCCCGGAAATTGCAGGGTTAACCCGGACGGGGCTGGGGCAAATACTCAGTCCCTCGTTACGGCGCATGGATAAAATCCCGGCACCACCCGCCACCAGCCTGCACGATTAGGCTCAAGAGGCGGGTTTTTTGTAGACCTATGCGTAACAACGCACAGGTGGACAAGTCCCACACAACGGAGAACTTCTGAATGGACATCTTGCTACAGCAGATCATCAACGGTCTGGTGCTGGGCAGCATGTATGCCTTGGTGGCCCTTGGCTACACCATGGTGTACGGCATCATCGGCCTCATCAACTTCGCCCACGGCGACGTGTTGATGGTCGGTGCCTTGACCAGCTGGACCATCATCATGCAGGCGCGTGAAGCCATGCCCGGCGTACCGGGTTGGTTGTTGCTCATCATCTCGGCACTGATCGCCATGGTGGTGTGCGCGGTGCTGAACTACAGCATTGAAAAGCTGGCCTACCGGCCCCTGCGCAATTCGCCGCGCCTGGCTCCGCTGATCACCGCCATCGGTATGAGCATCCTGCTGCAGACGCTGGCCATGATCATCTGGAAGCCGAACCCCAAGTCCTACCCCACGCTGTTGTCGCAGGACCCCATCCACCTGGGTGGCGCCGTGATCTCCGTCACGCAGTTGACCATCCTGGCCACCACCGTGATCGTGCTGTCGCTGCTGATGTACATCGTCAACAAGACCAACCTGGGCCGCGCCATGCGTGCCACGGCCGAGAACCCTCGCGTCGCGGGCCTCATGGGTATCAAGCCTGACGTGGTGATCTCCGCCACCTTCATCATCGGCGCCATGCTGGCTGCCATCGCGGGCATCATGTGGGCGTCCAACTACGGCACCGTGCAGCACGCCATGGGCTTCATGCCCGGCCTCAAGGCCTTCGTGGCGGCGGTCATGGGCGGTATCGGCAACCTGGCTGGTGCCGTGCTGGGTGGCGTGGCTCTGGGGCTGATCGAGTCCCTGGGTGCAGGCTACCTGGGCCCCTTGACCGGCGGCTTCCTGGGCAGCCAGTACGCCGACATCTTCGCCTTCATTGTGCTGGCGCTTGTGCTGACCCTGCGTCCGTCCGGTCTGCTGGGTGAGCGTGTGGCCGACCGTGCCTGAGCGCCAAGGAGACGACAACATGACGAATTCCAAATCAACCAAACTGATCGCGTTTGCGATCGCGGCCATCGCGCTGGCCGTTCTGCCCCTGCTGCTGCAGGCAACCGGCAGCAATTCCTGGGTCCGTATCGTGGACGTGGCGCTGCTCTACGTTCTGCTGGCCCTGGGCCTGAACATCGTGGTGGGCCATGCCGGTCTGCTCGACCTGGGCTTCATCGCCTTCTTTGCCGTGGGCTCGTACATGTACAGCCTGCTCGCGTCGCCGCACCTGACCGAGACCTTCGAGTTCATCCGTGTGAATTTCCCCAACGGGTTGCACATGAACTTCTGGATCGTCATGGTGATGGCCGGTGTGCTTGCTGCAGTCACGGGTTTGACGCTGGGCTTCCCGGTGCTCAAACTGCGTGGTGACTACCTGGCCATCGTGACGCTGGGTTTCGGCGAGATCGTGCGCATCTTCATGCTCAACCTGGACCGTCCGATCAACCTGACCAACGGCCCCAAGGGCATCAGCAACGTGGACGCCGTCAAGGTGTTTGGCCATGACATGAGCCAGCGCCTGACCGTGGGTGGCTACACCTTCGAATCGGTGACGCTGTACTACTACCTGATCCTGTTCTTCGTGGTCGGCGCCATCGTCATGAGCTACCGCCTGCAGGATTCCCGCATCGGCCGCGCCTGGATGGCCATCCGCGAGGACGAGATCGCCGCCAAGG
>CAMLOF010000225.1 GCA_946481585.1 uncultured Macromonas sp.
TCGCCAATGCGCTGGAAGCCGAACATCGAGTAATAGACGTAGAACGGCACCATGATGCGGTTGCTGGTGCTGTAGCTGGTGGCTGCAGCAATCCAGCTCGACATGCCGCCCGCCTCGTTAATACCCTCCTGCAGGATCTGGCCAGCCTTGTCTTCCTTGTAGTACATCACCTGGTCTTTGTCCACCGGCGTGTACTGCTGCCCCAGCGGGTTGTAGATACCCACCTGGCGGAACAGACCTTCCATACCGAAGGTTCGGGCTTCGTCCACCAGAATCGGCACCACGCGCGGCCCCAGGGCCTGATCACGCAGCAATTGCGTCAAAAAGCGCACATAAGCCTGGGTGGTAGAGATTTCACGGCCTTCGGCGGTGGGCTCCAGCACGGCCTTGAAGGTTTCAAGTGCAGGCACGGTAAAGCTCTCGTCGGCCTTGGTGCGGCGCTTGGGCAGGTAGCCGCCGAGCGCCTGGCGGCGCTCGTGCAGGTACTTCATTTCAGGCGTGTCGTCTGCCGGCTTGTAGAAAGGAATCTTGGGCAGTTCGCTGTCCGGGATCGGAATATTGAAACGATCGCGCATGTAACGCACGTCATCGTCCGTCAACTTCTTGGTCTGGTGAACGGTGTTCTTGCCTTCGCCGGCCTTGCCCATGCCGTAGCCCTTGACCGTCTTGATCAGCAGCACCGTAGGCTGCCCCTTGTGGTTGACGGCCTTGTGGTACGCGGCGTACACCTTCTGCGGATCATGGCCGCCACGCTTGAGAGCCCAGATTTCGTCGTCGGACATGTGGGCAACAAGCTCCAACGCCTTCGGATCGCGACCGAAAAAGTGCTTGCGCACGTAGGCACCGTCGTTGGCCTTGAAGGCCTGGTAGTCGCCATCAAGGGTTTCCATCATGATCTTGCGCAGGGCGCCGTCCTTGTCGCGCGCAAGCAGGTTATCCCACTCCTGGCCCCACAAGAGCTTGATCACGTTCCAGCCAGAACCGCGGAACTCACCTTCCAGTTCCTGGATGATCTTGCCGTTGCCACGCACCGGGCCGTCCAAGCGCTGCAGGTTGCAGTTGATCACGAAGATGAGGTTGTCCAGCCCCTCGCGCGCCGCCAAACCAATGGCGCCCAGGCTTTCCGGCTCGTCCATTTCACCGTCACCGCAGAACACCCAGACCTTGCGGTTTTCGGTGTTGGCGATGCCGCGGGCGTGCAGGTACTTCAGGAATCGCGCCTGATAAATGGCCATCAACGGGCCCAGGCCCATGGACACCGTGGGGAACTGCCAGAACTCGGGCATCAACTTCGGATGCGGGTAGCTGGAGAGTCCCTTGCCATCCACTTCCTGACGGAAGTTCAGCAGTTGCTCCTCGGTCAAACGACCTTCCAGGTAGGCACGCGCATACACCCCGGGCGCCACGTGGCCCTGGATGTAGAGGCAATCACCGCCATGACCTTCGCTTTCAGCGTGCCAGAAGTGGTTGAAGCCAGCACCAAACATGTGTGCCAGCGACGCAAACGAGCCAATGTGCCCACCCAGGTCACCACCATCGGCCGGGTTGTGACGATTAGCCTTGACGACCATGGCCATGGCGTTCCAGCGCATGTAGGCACGCAGGCGCTCTTCAATCTCGATATTGCCCGGGCAACGAGCCTCCTGATCAGGCTCGATGGTGTTGACGTAACCCGTGGTGGCAGAGAACGGCATGTCAATGCTGTTTTCGCGCGCCTCTTCCAGCAACTGTTCCAGCAGGAAGTGAGCCCGCTCGGCCCCCTCCTTCTCGATCACCGCGTTCAGGGCATCCAGCCATTCACGGGTTTCCTGGTGGTCGATGTCGGGCTGGCCGATGCCTTGCGCCGGATTGGGGCTCGCGGACATGTTTGTCTCCTAAAGGTACGTCAGGGAAGGTTAGGCGATTTACACGCCATGCCGCAAGTGTCTCATGAAATTTCTCATTTTTCAACATGTGCCTATTGATTTCTTATTGTGAAATTCAAGCAAAGCAAAACAACTCAATGGCATTGCGGCTCCTATAGACTTCACGCCATGTCGAACAACCCTCTGCCCGCCAAACAGCGGCTCTCTCTTGCCAACCGGTGGAAGATCTGGTGGCGCAAGCTGTCGCCCGCACGGCAGGACCGCATAGCCACGCTCGGCCCGCTGCTGTCCGTGCTGCTGTTTCTCTCTGCCATCGTTGCAGCCATTACATATTTCACGCTGGAAGAGATTGACCGCGAGCAAGAGGCGGTGACCCGTGACGTTGAGTACGCTCAGCAACGCCTGAGGCTGCGCCTTCTGGAACGACAGGAACAGCTCATGCGCGTTGCGCGCGATGTCTCCAACAAGGAGATAGAAGAGACGGAGTTCAATTTCCAGAGCGAATCGCTGGTCGCCCAATACCCTGAGTTGCTGGCCATCACCTGGGTGAACGCCCGGCGCGAGATCGTCACCTCCTACGCCTCGCCAAGCGCGCCTGAGTCCTTGAGCCGTGAAGCGGGCTCCACCCTGCACGCGGGCGAAACAGACGGCAGCTTCGAGCTGGCCAGAGACCTGCACCAGCCCATCTACTCCCGCCCGCTGGGGCGGCCCAACGAGCCCAAGACCGTCATGCTCGTCATTCCCTTGAACGAGCAAGGGCGCTTCAATGGAGCGGTGGTCGCTGAATACTCCATAGACGGGCTGCTGCGGTTCGGCGTACCGCCCGAGGTGATGGCCCGGTACGCCGTGGCCTTGCTGGACGAGCAGCAGAACGTGCTCGCGGGCACCGTGCACTTCAACGCCAATGGCGGCCCGCGCCGTCTGCCGTGGTCCATCAAACCGCAGGTGCACGACATCCCGGTTTCCCCCATAGGCAACAGCCTCATCATCCGTGCAGAGGGTTACCGCACCTCCAAAGACACGATGGGCGAGGCCTTCTTCTGGATCGTCGGCGCGCTGAGCGCTTTGACCGTCTGGATGCTGCTGGCCAACATGCGGCACACCCGCCGCCGTCTGCAGGCCCAGCGCGCCCTGGTGGCCGAGACCAACTTCCGACGCGCCATGGAAAACTCGATGCTCACCGGCATGCGGGCATTGGACATGGACGGCAGGATCAGCTACGTCAACCCCGCGTTCTGCAGCATGACAGGCTGGACTGATGACGAACTTATTGGATGCGCAGCGCCCTTCCCATATTGGCCCGAATCCGAGCACGAAGTTCTGGCCGCCCGCCTGGAAGAGGAAATCCAGGGCCGCTCCACCCCTGGCGGTTTCGAGGTGCCGGTCAAGCGCAAGAACGGCAGCATCTTCTACGCCCGCCTGTACGTCTCGCCCCTCATCGACCCTCAAGGCCGCCAGACAGGCTGGATGACGTCCATGACGGACATCACCGAGCCCAAGCGCATCCGTGAAGAGCTGACCGCATCCTACGAACGCTTCACCACCGTGCTGGACAGCCTGGATGCTGCCATCTCCGTCGCGCCGCTCAGCAGTTCCGAGCTGCTGTTCGCCAACAAGATGTACCGCACCTGGTTCGGCACCAGCGGCCATGGCCACCGCGTCATGGTCGATCTGGCCTCCAACCTGCCCGCCACCAACCACGCGGAAAACGGTGATCAGGTGGACGTGCTGGCCGGACTGCCCACCAATGCACTGCTGGAGGCGTCGGCAGAAAACGCGGAGGTTTACATCCCCGATCTGGACAAATGGCTGGAGATGCGTACCCGTTACCTCACCTGGGTGGACGGTCGCCTCGCGCAGATGGTCATTGCCACCGACATCACCGCGCGCCGCCACGCCGAAGAGCAGGCGGCACTGCAAGCTGAA
The DNA here is from genome assembly GCA_946481585.1 of uncultured Macromonas sp. Next base: position 3,792 of record CAMLOF010000225.1, read on the forward strand.
AGAGCTGAGACTGCCAGCCGACTCATCACCATGGGTGAAATGGCTTCCAGCGTGGCACACGAGTTGAACCAGCCGCTCACCGCCATCAGCAACTATTGCAGCGGCATGATTTCACGGCTGCACAGGCAGCAGATCGACCAGGACGAACTGCTCAATGCGCTTGAAAAGACTGCACGACAGGCACAGCGTGCCGGGCAGATCATCCAGCGCATCCGTGCATTCGTGAAGCGAAGCGAACCCAATCCCACGCTCTCTGACGTGGCGCAAATGGTCAGCAACGCCACCGAACTGGCCGAAATCGAATTGCGCCGCAACCTCATCCGCCTGAGTACCTATATGGCTGCGCGCCTGCCCTACCTCATGGTCGATCCGATCCTGATAGAGCAGGTGCTCATCAACCTGATCAAGAACGCGGGCGAAGCCATTCTGGAGGCCAAGCGCCCACCCGCCCAGCGCCAGATCGAACTGAAAGTGGCGCCACGGCACGTGGAAGGGGTGGAAGTGATTGAGTTTGCCGTGCAAGACAGCGGCAAGGGCGTTCCACCGGAAATGCTCGAGCGCATCTATGAAGCGTTCTACAGCACCAAGGCCGAAGGCATGGGGATCGGTCTCAAACTGTGCCGCTCCATAGTCGAGTCGCACCACGGCAGACTGCAGGCGCGAAACCTCTACAATGGCGACGAGATCACAGGCTGCGAATTCAGTTTCTGGATTCCAGTCTCGGCGCAGGTCAAGGTTTGACGATCCAGGCAGCAAGGCCGGAAGTCATGCCGGCCAGACAACGAGAAAGAGTGAGATGAGCTTGATTCCGAAACGAGGCACGGTGTATGTGGTGGACGACGACGAAGCCGTCCGGGACTCACTCCAGTGGTTGCTTGAAGGTAAGGACTACCGAGTCCGCTGTTTCGAATCCGCCGAGGCGTTTCTCAGCCGCTACGACCCCCGCGAGGTTGCCTGCCTGATCGCGGACATTCGCATGGGCGGCATGAGCGGCATGGAGTTGCAAGAGCGCCTGATGGAACGTCAGTCCCCTCTTCCCATCGTGTTCATCACCGGTCACGGCGACGTGCCCATGGCGGTGGAATCGATGAAGAAAGGCGCGCTGGACTTCATTCAAAAGCCATTCAACGAAGACCAGTTGCTCGGCCTCGTTGAGCGCATGCTCGAAAAAGCCCGCGAATC
>CAMLOF010000226.1 GCA_946481585.1 uncultured Macromonas sp.
GGCACCGTCAGCGTGATCACCGCGCGCATGGACTACCTGCCGCGACAAACCCCCGCCGATTGGTTGGCCCGCGAGCAGGCGCGCATCACAGTGCCAAACGAAGCGGTGGTGTCGGTGTACGCACGCGGCCGAGACTACCACAAGGTATTGCGCCAGCGGTTACAAAAACTGGCCGACCACATGCAGGAAACACTGGGGCCGTTCGGACACCGCGTGTTCACCGATTCGGCCCCCGTGCTGGAAGTGGAACTGGCGTCGCGCAGCGGTCTGGGTTGGCGCGGCAAGCACACGCTGCTGCTCAACCGCGAAGGGGGCTCCACCTTCTTCCTGGGTGAAATCTTCGTGGACGTGGCCTTGCCGCCCACGCCAGCGGTCACAGCACATTGCGGCCAATGCCGCGCGTGTATGAACTTATGCCCGACGGAGGCCATCGTCGCGCCCTACCAGGTGGATGCACGCCGTTGCATTTCTTACCTCACCATTGAACATGCAGGGCCCATTCCCGTGGAGCTTCGCCCACTGATGGGCAACCGCATTTACGGCTGTGACGATTGCCAGCTGGCCTGCCCGTGGAACAAGTTTGCACAACGCAGCGCATTACCGGACTTCGACGAACGAAGCGAGCTGGTGGGTAGCGGCCTGCCGGAGCTGTTTGCCTGGGACGAAGCAACATTCCTGCGCCGCACGGAAGGAAGCCCCATACGCCGCATAGGGCACGAACGCTGGCTGCGCAACATTGCCGTGGCGCTGGGCAACGCGCTGCGCCAATCAAAGAGCACAACGGAACAAGAAGCCTTGCGCGCAGCATTGCTCACACGCCAGAACCACCCCAGCCCCATGGTGGCCGAACACGTGGCCTGGGCGTTAACATGCGGCGCATGAATACCGGCCTGCGCCCTTCCTCCATGCTCGGTGAACTGGGCCGGGCCTTGCTGCGCTGGGTGGGCAACTGGTGGCGCATCGTTCACCTCGGGGCCATTATTTTGGTGATGGCGGTCAGCCCATCCAGCTATGGGCAGCAGCGCTGGCCTGTGCTGGCAGAACAGCTCTACCGAGCCACAGCACCAGTGCTGCTTTGGTTCACGGTGTTCTCGTCCTTGCTTGGGCTCGTGCTCATACGCATCGTCGTGGTCACGGCCTTGAGCTATGGGCTGTCGCAGTACGCCGTGGAAATGGTGGTGCGCGTACTGGTGCTGGAACTGATCCCACTGGGTGCGGCGCTCTTCGTGGCCCTGCGCTGCACCATTCCGCAGGGCGCAGAACTGTTGGCCATGCGTGAAAGCGGCGAACTGGAGGAACTCCAGACCCAAGGCAAGGACCCCATGCACTGGCTGGTACTGCCACGTGCCCTGGCGGGCATGTTCTCGGTGTTCATGCTGGCTGCGGTGAGCTGCATCGTCGCGCTGGTATTGACCTACCTGTCCATCTACGGCTTCACGCCCTGGGCTTTGGGCAGTTACACACGCATGGTGGGGCACGTGTTCAACCCCGTGGTCACCCTCATCTTCGGGTTCAAGACGCTGTTCTTTGCCCTCACCGTGGCGCTGATTCCGCTGGCTTCCAGCCTGTACGATTCCCCGGCGGCGCGGGAGCGCACCCATTCCGAACTGCAGATGCTGGTGCGCATGTTCCTCACGCTGCTGCTGCTTGAAGGGGTTTCGCTCATGGGCAACTATTACTGACGCAAAAGCACAGGGACGACCGGCATGCAAGACCCCGACGTTAGACGCGCCATCCGTGCCTCCAAGGTGAGCCACGTGGAATTCAAGGCTGCCCTTTTGTTGGTGCTGATGGCCGTGCTCGTGCTTGCGTCCGCCGGTTACCTGCTTTATGCGCGCGGTGTGTTCGAGCCCACGCGCACCGTGGTGCTGGTGGCTGACGACTCCGAAGGCGTGACCGTGGGCATGGACGTGACGTTTTCCGGCTTTCCCATCGGGCGCGTGCGCCGAATTGAACTGGGGGGCGACGGCAATGCCCGCATCGTGGTGGATGTGCCCGAAAAAGACGCCCACTGGCTGCGCGAGTCGAGCATCTTCACCATGGAGCGCAGCCTGGTGGGGGCCACGCGCATCCGCGCCTACAGCGGCATCCTCACCGACCCCCAACTGCCCGATGGCGCCGAGCGAACCGTGCTCAAGGGTGACGCCATGGCCGAGATCCCGCGTCTGGTGAGTACCGTGCGCGACCTGCTGGACAACCTCAACCACATGACGGCCGAGGACTCTGCCCTCAACACCAGCCTGCGCAACCTGCAAGGCGTGACGCAGGACTTGCAAGGCCCGCGTGGCGCCCTGGGGGTCGTCATGGGCAGCGACGCCGACCGCCAAAAGGTCATCCAGACCATAGACCAGACCCATGCGCTGCTGCGCAGGCTGGAAGCCACCACCGCACGAGCTGAAACGCTGATCGGCAACGCCGACCAGCGCGTTTTTGGCGAGGATGGTTTGGTGACCGACGCCCAGGCCACCGTGCGCGAGGTGCATGGCCTGCTGGCCGATGCCCGCCAAAGCCTGAAGAAGGTGGACGCCGTGCTGGTGGAGGCACAGGGTATTGCCCAGAACACGCGCGCGGCCACCGTGGATCTGGACGTGCTGCGTGCCGAGGTGGAAGCCAGCCTGCGCAAGGTGGAAGGGCTGGTCAACGAGATCAACCGCAAATGGCCTTTTGCACGCGAAACGGAGTTGAAGCTGCCATGAAGACCGTGACGCGATCCCTGTTTGCGCTAGGTGTGGTGGTGCTGGCTGGCTGTGCCAGCGGCCCACCCGTACCCGATTGGCAGATGAACGCCCATGGTGCAGTCGAACGCGCCACCGTGGCGGAGTTGGAAGGCAACCAGCGTGTGGCCGAGGCCGAGTGGCGCCGGGCGCGGTTGGAAACCGCCCGCACCGCCCGGCCTGACCTGGTGGCCCGTGTAGAACTGAGCCGTTGCGCCTTGCGGCAGGCTGGCTTGGCCATGGAGCCTTGCACAGGCTTCGATGCCCTGGCACAAGACGCAGCCCCTGCAGAACAGGCTTACGCGCGCTATCTGCAGGCCCAGCCCCTGGCGGCAGACATACCACTGCTGCCAACAGCACACCGGCCTGTGGCCAGCGCCCTTCAGCAACCGGGTGTGGCGGGCGGCAACGCAGTGCGGGCAGTGGAAGACCCTGTGGCACGCCTTGTAGCGGCCAGCGTGTGGTTCCGTGCTGGGCGCGCAGACCGTGGCCTGGTGCAACTCGCGGTTGACACGGCTTCTGCACAAGGCTGGCGCCGCGCGTTGCTGGCATGGCTCCAGGTGCAGGCCCAGGTGGCAGAACAGGCCGGTGACAAAACGCTGGCCGACCAGGCACGGCGCCGGGCCGCGCTGCTGGGCCCTTGAGCTCAGGCCGCCTTGCTCCGCCCGGCCTTCCACGCGCCAAACAGCGCTATCAAGCCAGGCACCAGTATCAGGGCCCAGATGATCTTGCTCAGGTTCGCCTGCACCCAAGGCAGGTTTCCGAACAGGTAACCGGCCCCCGTCAACCCCACCACCCACAGGGTGCCACCCGCCACGTTGTACGCCGTGAACTTGGCGCGAGACATGTCTGCCACACCCGCCACAAAAGGCACGAAGGTGCGTAAGAATGGCATGAAGCGCGCCAGGACGATGGTGATACCGCCGTAGCGCTCATAAAAAGCGTGCGCCCGTTCAAACGCCTGCCGGTTGAAGAAGCGCGAGTCCTCCCACTGGAAGACCTTGGGGCCAAAGTAGCGCCCGATGGCGCAGTTCGTCTGGTCCCCCAGAATGGCTGCTGCCAACAGAATGGCCATGGCCAGCGGCAGGTTCATCAAACCAGCGCCGCACAAGGCGCCCACGATGAAGAGCAACGAGTCCCCCGGCAGAAAGGGCATCACCACCACGCCCGTTTCCACGAAAACGATCAAGAACAGCAGCGCATACACCCAGGCGCCGTAGGTCTCCACAAATACCTGCAAGTGCCGGTCAACGTGGAGGATGAAGTCCACCAGAAAAACAATGAGTTCCATGGTGAGGATTATCCCGGCTCCTACAATCTGTCCGGTGAATAACGCCGCCACCCGCCCCCACCTGCAACCCCGCCGCCCCATCCAGGAACTGCCCGACGAGTTGATCAGCCAGATCGCCGCGGGCGAGGTGGTTGAACGCCCGGCGTCTGTAGTGCGGGAACTGGTGGACAACGCGCTTGATGCGGGTGCCACGCAGGTGACTGTGCGTCTGCTGGCGGGCGGCGTTCGCCTCATTTCAGTGGAAGACGACGGCTGCGGCATTCCACGCGAGGAACTGGTCACGGCCCTCAAGCGCCACGCCACCAGCAAGATACGCAACCTGGCCGAACTGGAAGCGGTGGACACCATGGGCTTCAGGGGGGAGGCGTTGGCCGCCATCCACTCCATTGCCGACGTGAGCCTGTTGTCGCGCAGCATTGACGCGCCCGACAGCCATGCCTGGATGCTGCATGGGCGCACGGGCGAGATCACCCCCGCCGCACGCACCCCCGGCACCACCGTGGAGGTACGCGAACTGTTCTACGCCACCCCGGCGCGGCGCAAGTTCCTCAAGACCGACGCGACCGAACTGGCGCATTGCCTGGAGGCCGTTCGCCGCCATGCCCTGGCCCGCCCAGAAGTGGGCTTTGCCGTGTGGCACGAAGGCAAGCTGGTGGAGCAGTGGCGCGCCCAGGCCATTTCTGGCGACAACGCCCTGGCCGCCCTCGGCCAGCGCCTGGCGGATGTGCTGGGTGACGACTTTCTGGCCGAAAGTCTGCCGGTGCAATGGGAAGGACAGGGCATGCGCGTCTGGGGCCACGTCGGCCTGCCAGATGCCGCACGCGCCCGCGCCGACCGGCAGTTCGCCTACGTCAATGGCCGCTACGTGCGCGACAAGGTCATCACCCACGCCGCGCGCAGCGCCTATGAGGACGTGCTCCACGGCCAGCGCCAGCCCGTGTACGCGCTGTTCGTCGAGATTGACCC
>CAMLOF010000227.1 GCA_946481585.1 uncultured Macromonas sp.
TGGCCACCCCCTAGCGCCTCAGCTAAGCCGGCCTGGCCGACAAGACGAGTGACAGCGCAAGCAGGGCGAGTGAGGCCCGATGCGAGGTGATGGTCTTCTCTGTGGCGCATCCGCATCCGCAACCGCGGAAGTTTCCACGCATAAATCAACATAAGTGATGAATGGCCGGAGCTTTTTGTCGCTGTGATTGGCCATTCAATTATTTACGCCATTTACTATCAAAGCAATCAAAATATGATTGACATTTGACTTAATTAATATTCAGATAATACTTTGAGTAAACAATAAATCATTTAAATCATTCGAGGTCTTTGTGTCGTTCTTTTACTATCCGAAATGGCTTTATGAAGCGTTGCCCGCTGTCTACGTTGCGGGTGGTGTCAGTGCGGCGGTGTTCAGCGACAGCGTCGTCGGTTTGATCTCGGGTCTGCTGCTGTCGTTTGCGGGTATCCAGATCAGGGCGTTGCGCAAGCGCCATAGGCAAATGCAGCGTGAGCATCGCGCACGCATGGACCATAGGTTACGCAACGCTCGACAATCTCTTTTGTCGTGACTCTGGGGGGTGACCGAGCATGACTGCACGTCGAAAAACGCGCATGAGGCGCCTGATCGACACCACGGTGGACATGGTTCGTGCCGGGGAATTGAGTGTCGACGTAGCCGCCCACAAGTTGCTGGAAAGCGGTGTACCCATGGCGGTGATTGGGCGTGTCCTGGCAAGTGCCAGCACGTCCCAACCGCCGGGTGAGCCGAGCTTGGAGCCCGGGGGCGTTGATCAGGGGCCTGGCACCGGGGCCCTTGACGCAGCCTGAGTGCTCAGGTTTTCACGGTCTGGAGCCGTGCAGGGGCGGCGGAGGTCGTCACCATCCAGATCCCGCTGCACACCAGCACCAGCGCCACGGCGTTGTGCCAGGCCAGAATGCTTTCGCCCAGGAACGCGGCCGACAGCAGCGCGCCGAACACCGGGATGAGGAACACGTACACCGACACCGTGCCCACGCGGTTGTGCTTTAGCAGCGCCGCCCACAGTGCAAAGGCGGCGGCAGACAGCACGACCATGTAGGCCAGCAAGGCGCTGGATGCCCAGGTGAACCCTTGCAGCGTGCCGCCGCTGGCGTAGCCGCCCAGCAGCAGCACCGCGCCGCCCAGGGCCAGCTGGTGGCCGGTCATCACCATCGCGTCCATGCGTTGCGACATGTGCTTGCCGTAGATGGTGCCTGCCGACAGCACGAACGCCGCCAGAACGATGAAGCCTTCACCCAGCAGGGTGAACTCCATGTTCATCTGCCCGCCGCCGCCCAGGTTCACCACCATCACCCCGGCAAAGCCGATGGCACAGCCCAGCGCCTTGCGGTGGGTGAGCCGGTCGTTGTGGTAGATGAAATGGGCCAGCAGCACGCTGAAGAAGGTGCCCGTGGCGTTGAGGATGGAGCCTTTCACCCCGGTGACGTGCGCCAACCCGACGTAGAAGAACACGTACTGCAGCGAGGTCTGCGTCAGCCCCAGCAAGGTAAGGCGGCCCACGTCGCGCGCGTCCAGCTTCCACAGCGGCTTGCGCATGAGTGCGGCCATCACCAGCAACAGCAGCCCTGCGAACAGGAAGCGGTAGCCCGCGAAGACGAGCTGCGAGGCCACGTCGTCGCGCGCAATGTTGAACAGCGCGTACCCGTTCTTGATGGCGGGGTAGGCGCTGCCCCACAGGGCGCAGCACAGGGTGGCCAGGGCCAGCACCACCCTGGGCCTTTGCAGCAGCGGCAGGCGCTGCGCCTCGCTCAACACGGCATGCCCTGCCGGTCCAGCAACCAGCGGGGGGCATCTTGCAGGCAGACGGGGCGCAAAAAGCGCTGCAGCGCAGCGTCACCGACCGAGGTGGTCATGGGTGCGGTGGAGGCGGGCCACGGGCCGCCGTGTTGCTGCGCGGCGGTAACGGCCACGCCGGTGGGCACACCCTTGAAGAGCACGCGCCCGGCCACGCTGGCGGCGGTGCGCACCAGTTCGCGGTGGGCGGGGGTGTCTTCGTCCACACCCCACAGCGTCACGGTCAGGCTGCCCTGCACGGCGCGCAGCACCTGGTGCACTTCGTCCAGCGTGCGCGCACGCACGATCAGGCTGGAGGGGCCGAACACCTCTTCACGCAAGGCATGTTCGGCAATGAAGCGCTGCGCGTCCACCTGGGCCAGGAAGGGGCGGGGGGCTTGCGGGCCGTCGGCCTCTTGCACCAGGGCTTGGGCGCCATGGGCCAGCTGGGCTTGCGTGCCCGCAGCAAAGGCCTTGCGCATGCCTGCCGTCAGCATGGCGTGGGGTTGCTGCTGCGCCAGTGCGGCGGCCAGGGCTTCCACAAAACGGTCGCTGGCGGGGTCGTCCAGCAGCACGATGAGGCCAGGGTTGGTGCAGAACTGGCCGCAGCCCAGGGCAATGGAGCCTGCCAGTGTGGTTGCCAGTGCCGGGCCTTGTTCGGCCAGCGCGGCGGGCAGAGCCACCACGGGGTTGATGGCGCCCAGTTCACCGTAGAAGGGAATGGGCTGCGGGCGTGCCTGTGCCTCGGCCAGCAGGGCCAGGCCGCCGCGGGTGGAGCCGGTGAAGGCGGCGGCAGCAATGCCGGGGTGGCGGATGAGTGCCACGCCCACGTCGTTGCCCGCGCCTTGCACCAGGCCGATGAGGCCAGCGGGCAGGCCCTGCGCCTGCAGCACCTGCTGGATGAGACCGAACACGCGCACCGAAAGGTGCGGGTGGCCCGGGTGGGCCTTGACCACCACCGGGCAGCCTGCGGCCAGGGCGCTGGCGGTGTCGCCACCCAGCACCGAGAAGGCGAACGGGAAGTTGCTGGCCGCGTACATGGCCACCGGGCCCAGGGGCCAGAGCTGGCGTGTCATGTCGGGGTGGCCCACGGGCGGGGCACCGGCCACGGCGGGGTCGTCCACACGCGCGAAGGGGGCGCCGCTGGCGGCCAGGTCGGCAAAGCGGCGCAGCTGGAAGGTGGTGCGGTCCAGCTCGCCGTTCAGGCGCACGGGGCCCAGGGCGGTTTCGGTGTCGGCCAGCTCCACCAAAGCGGTGCGGTCGGCTTCCAGCGCATCGGCCAGGCCGCGCAGCAGTTGTGCGCGCGCTTCGCCGCTGCTGGCTGCCCAGGCGGCAGAGGCCTGCGCGGCGGCTTGCACGGCGCGGTCAATGTCGGCGGCGGTGGATGCTTGAAGGGGTTGACCAAAGGCTTGGCCGGTGCGGGCTTCGACGGATTGCAGTTGAGACATGTTGGGTTGAGGGGTCAATGTGTTGCTGGCGGTTCGGTGGGTTGTGAGCGGCGCAGCCGTTCACGGCTGTTGGACAGGTGCGTGCGCATGGCCGCGCGGGCGGCTTCGGCGTCTTGCGCGCGTATGGCCTGGTAGATGTTCTCGTGCTCGCTGTGCACGCGCTGCAGGTAGGCCAGGCGGCCTTCGGGCGCGGCGTCGGCGGTGTTGAGCCGCGTGCGCGGGATGATCATGGTGCCCAGGTAGGTCATCAGGTCGGCAAAGTGGCGGTTGCCGGTGGCACGCGCCACTTCCATGTGGAACTGGAAGTCCGACGGCACGGCGTCAGACACCGCCTGTATGGACGCCTCAAAGGCTGCCAGCGCGGCTTCCATGTTGCGCAGGTGGGTGTCTTCGCGGCGCTGCGCGGCCAGCCCGGCGGCTTCGGTTTCCAGGCTGATGCGCAGCTCCAGCAGCGAGATCACGTCGGCCACGGTGGCGAAGTCTTCCGGGGCGATGCGGAAGTTGGCGGGTTCCTGCGACGCCTTCACGAAGGTGCCGATGCCGTGGCGCGTTTCCACCAGCCCCGACGCCTGCAGGCGCGAAATGGCTTCGCGCACCACGGTGCGGCTCACGTCAAAGCGCTCCATCAACGCGGATTCGGTGGGCAGCTTGTCGCCCGGTTTGAGCTGGCCTTCGCGGATGTCGCCGCTGAGGCTTTGCACGATTTCGGGCACCAGGCCGCGCTGGCGCCGCTGGGGGGCGGCCGGTGCGGGCACCGGGCTTGGGGTTTTCACTAGGTCCATCACTTTTTCCTTGACACCGTGTGAAAGGCTTGGCTACATTCGCTCACGTTGTCAGACAACGTACAACAGACAACGGCATACCGGCAACTGTATCAAACCTTCGCGAACTTGTCCAAAACTGCAGCGGAATACTGAAAATCATGAGTGAAAAGCTGAAAAATCACCGAAAAATACTGCTTACCGGGGCAGCGGGCGGCTTGGGCAAGGCCTTGCGCGATCGGCTGAAAGCCAATTGCGATGTCCTTAGGTTGTCTGACAAGTCAAACCTTGGCCCGGCCCAGCCTGGTGAAGAAATTGTGCTGGCCGACCTGGCCAACGCGGCCGAGGTGGATGCCATGGTGGCCGGTTGCGACGCCATTGTTCACCTGGGCGGCATTTCGGTGGAGGCACCGTTCGAGGCCATCGTGCAGGCCAACATCCTGGGCGTGTATCACTTGTATGAGGCTGCCCGCAAGCACGGCGTCAAGCGCATTGTGTTTGCCAGCTCCAACCACGTGACCGGTTTTTACAAGCAGAGCGAGACGATCAACGCCGACCACCCGGCCCGGCCCGACAGCTATTACGGCGTGAGCAAGGCTTTTGGCGAGGACTTTTCGCGCTTCTATTTTGACCGTTACGGCATTGAGACGGCCTGTGTGCGCATTGGCTCGTCATTCCCCGAGCCCCGCGACCGCCGCATGCTGGCCACCTGGCTGAGCTACGACGACCTGCACCGCCTGATCGCGGCCTGCCTGAGCACGCCGGTGCTGGGGCACAGCATCATCTTCGGCATGTCGGACAACGCGGTGACGTGGTGGGACAACTCGCGTGCGCGCCATGTGGGCTATGTACCGCAGGACAGCTCTGACGT
>CAMLOF010000228.1 GCA_946481585.1 uncultured Macromonas sp.
GGGCGCCACCAGCTCCACACACGAAAGGCCCCCAGGGGAAAGCGCGATTCGATTTCGACGGGCGGCACGGCCATGAGCCCGCGCTGGCTGGTCGGGCAGCGCAGTTCGATCCGTTCGCTGTCCTGTGGCGATGCGTCTGCCAGCACGTCGCCGCCCGAAGCGGCTGGCAGCCAGCGCAGCGCCAGGGCATAACGCTTGCGGCGGCCGGGGTTGCGCAGTGTTACCTGCACCGGGGCGGCCTGTCCGGCAAACACGCTGTCGCCCGGTTGCAGGTGCAACTGCAGGCCGCGCAGGTTGTTGTGCGAAACGTGCATGCTGACGGCAGCGCAGCCCGCCAGCAGAAACGTGAGCAGGTATCCCAGGTTGAGCTGGTAGTTGATGCTGCCGACCAGAAGCAGAAGCAGCGTGAGCGCCAGCATCCACCCCGCCCGGGTGGGCAGGATGTAAACGTTGCGCTGGGTGAGGGTGAGCGTGTTGTTGCGCGGATGGCGGCCCAGCCACCACGCCTGCCAGCGGGTGCGCAAGCCGGTTCGGCCTGGGATGGGGCGTTGGTTCGCGCGCATCGCACCTGCCTTCAGGGCAGCGGGGTGGCGTCGATGAGGGCGCGCAGTTGCTCGGCGGAACCCCGCCCGGATTGGCCGGTGGCCACCAGCCGGTGCGAGGCAGCTTGCGGCAGGATGGCCGCGATGTCGTCCGGCGCCACGTAGCTGCGGCCGTCCACCAACGCGCGGGCCTTGGCGGCGCGCAAGATGGCCAGCGCCGCCCGGGGGCTGAGCCCCTGCACGAACCACCTGCCGTTGCGGGTGGCGTCCACCAGGTCTTGCAGGTAGTCGAGCACCGCTGGCGCGGCAGCCACCGCCTGCGCCGCCGCTTGCAGGGCGGCAAACTCACCCTCCCGCAGCAAGGCTGGGAGCTTTTCCAACACCTGGCGACGGTCCTCGCCCAGCAACAGGTGCCGTTCGGCGTCACGGCTGGGGTAACCCAGGTGAATGCGCATGAGGAATCGGTCCAACTGGGACTCGGGCAGCGCGTGCGTGCCAAGCTGGTCGTGCGGGTTCTGCGTCGCGATCACGAAGAAGGGCTGCGGCAGCGGGCGGGTTTCGCCCTCCACCGAAACCTGCTGCTCTTCCATCGCCTCCAGCAGCGCGCTCTGCGTCTTGGGGCTGGCGCGGTTGATCTCGTCGGCCAGCAGCACCTGGGTGAAGAGGGGGCCGGGGTGGAAAACAAACCCATCGCGGCTTCGCTCGAAAACCGATACCCCCATCAGGTCACTGGGCATCAAGTCGGAAGTGAACTGCACCCGGGCGAACTGCAGGCCAAAAGTCCGCGCCAAGGCATGCGCCAGGGTGGTCTTGCCCACGCCCGGAACGTCCTCGATCAGCAGGTGTCCGCCTGCCAGCAGGCAGGTCACGCAGTCGCGGATTTGCGCGTCCTTGCCCACAATGACCGTGGTAAGCTGATTGATCAATGCGGATATTTTTTGTTGCGGCGCATTCATGCCGTGACGATACCGGAAAACGCCACAGATGAAGCCCACAGGTTATTACACCCACCGCGCGTGTTGGAGACATGAAATGGGGGCAGGTCACCCCGAATGCCCAGAGCGGCTTGGCGCCATTGAAAACAGGTTGCTGATCACCGGGCTGGGAGACGCGCTGGAGCGCCGCGACCCAACACCCGCCTCGGTGACCGAGTTGGAGCTGGCGCATGGCCGCCTGCACATTGCTTCCATCAGGGGTTTGTGTGACGAGTTGAAGGAAGAGATCCAGGCGGGCGGGCCAGACCATGCCCAGGTGGACCCGGACACATCGCTCAACGTTCACACCTGGGAGGCTGCGCTGATTTCCGCAGGCGCTGCACTCAACGCCACCGACGCCGTGCTGGCAGGCGAACTGGAAAACGCGTTTTGTGCCGTGCGGCCGCCCGGACACCATGCCTGCCGCGACAAGGCCATGGGTTTTTGCTTCTTCAACAACGTGGCCATTGCAGCCAAATATGCGGTGGAGCGCCACGGGCTGAAGCGAGTCGCCATCATCGACTTTGACGTTCACCACGGCAACGGCACCGAGGACATCGTTGCTGGCGACGAGCGCATTCTCATGTGCAGCTTTTACCAGCACCCCTTCTACCCAGAGGGCGGTTCAGTGTCCAACGCGTCCAACCTGGTGAACCTGCCCGTGCCTGCCTATACCAAGGGCATGGACATTCGCGAACTGGTGGAGCTTTACTGGATGCCCAAGCTGGACGCACACAAGCCGGAGATGATCTTCATCAGCGCCGGTTTCGACGCCCACCGCGAGGACGACATGGGCCAGTTGGGCCTGGTCGAGCAGGACTACGCCTGGCTGACCACCAAGATCAAGGACGTGGCCAAGCGCCATGCCAAGGGCCGCATCGTCAGCTGCCTGGAGGGTGGCTACAACCTGAGCGCGCTGTCGCGCAGCGTCGAGGCGCACCTGCGCGTGTTGGCCGATCTTTGAACCTCTTGCCATGCAAGCCATGAACACCGAAGCCCCCATTCTTTTGCACGAGCGCGACGAACGCGGCGTGCACACGCTGACCCTGAACACCCCCAAGGCGTTCAACGCACTGAGCGAGGCGATGCTGGAAGCCTTGTCCAAGGAGTTGCGCGCTGTGGAGCAGGACGAGGCGGCACGTGTGTTGGTTATCGCAGCGGCAGGCAAGGCTTTTTGTGCTGGCCATAACCTCAAAGAGATGAAGGCCCACCCCAGCGAGGCGTATTACCGCCAGCTGTTTGCCCAGTGCTCCAAGATGATGATGCAGATACAGCAGCTTGCCGTGCCTGTGATTGCCCGGGTGCAAGGGCTGGCCACGGCTGCCGGTTGCCAACTGGTGGCGCAGTGCGACCTGGCCGTGGCAACGCAGGAAGCCCGATTTGGCGTGAACGGCATCGACGTTGGGCTGTTCTGTGCCACGCCCAGTGTGCCGCTCGTGCGCAACGTGCCAGCCAAGGTGGCCATGGAGATGCTGCTCACGGGCGAGTTCATTTCGGCGGACGAGGCGCAGCGGCGTGGCCTGGTGAACCGTGTGGTGGCGGCAGACGCGCTGGATGCCGAGGTGGAAAAGCTCGTTGCCTCCATATTGGCCAAGCCGCGCGAGGCCATTGCCATGGGCAAGGCAGTCTTCTACAAACACCGTGAAACGGGCATAGAAGCGGCTTACCAACTGGCTGGGCAGACCATGGCCTGTAACATGGCGCATGCCGTTGCCCAGGAGGGTGTTCAGGCATTCATCGACAAACGGACGCCGTCGTGGCGCCAATGATTTTTCTATTTTTTGACAGTGGCAGGCAGTAACCCCAAACCCATCGACGACTGGTCCGCCTGGATCCAGGGCTTCACCCAACCTTCTGTACTCATTGAACTGGCCGCGCTGGCCGTTTGCATATTGCTGGCCTGGGGCGTGGTGGCCACGCTTCGGCGTGCCCTCAACCCTGACCGCGACGTGTCCATCTGGTTCGGGCGCAGCCTGATTGATGGGGTGCTTTTTCCCACCTTGCTCCTGACGCTGGCTTACGTTGCCCGTGCCGTGCTTGACCATAGGCAAACCTTGGCCGTTTTCCATGTGGCCATACCCGTGCTGGTCTCTCTGGTCATCATCAGGGTGGGGGTGAAGGTGCTGCAGGTGGCTTTCCGCGATGCACGCTGGTTGCGGCCCATCGAGCGGACCATCTCCTGGGTGGCGTGGCTGGCCATGGTGATGTGGGTGAGCGGTTTGTTGCCAGTCGTGCTCAACGAGATGGACCAGATCGCCTGGAAGTTCGGCGGCACGACTTTGTCGTTGCGCAACATCATCGAGGGGGCCATCACCGCTGGTGCCGTGCTCATCGTGACGCTCTGGATTTCCTCGGCCATCGAGTCGCGCTTGCTGCGGCACGTCAGCGGCGGCGAGCTGTCTCTGCGCAAGGCGGTGAGCAACGCCGCGCGGGCGCTGCTGATGTTCGTCGGCTTGATCGTTGCTTTGACTTCGGTCGGTATCGATCTGACGGCACTGTCGGTTTTGGGTGGAGCGGTTGGCGTTGGTATTGGTTTTGGTTTGCAAAAGCTGGCCGCCAACTACGTGAGCGGTTTCGTCATCCTCACCGAACGCAGCATGCGCATTGGCGACATCGTGCGTGTAGGCACATTTGAAGGCGGCATCACCGACATCAATGCGCGGTTCACGGTGATTCGTGCGCTCAATGGGCGCGAGGCCATTGTGCCCAATGAAATACTCATCACCAGCCCGGTGGAGAACCTGTCGCTCGCGGACCGGCGGCTGTCGCAGACCACCGTTGTCAGTGTGGCCTATGACAGCGACGTGGAATTGGTAAAGCGTCTGCTGGAGGAAGCGGCGCTGGAACAACCCCGTGTGCTGCGTGACCCTGCGCCTGGCGCGTTCCTGTCGTCTTTCGGGGCGGATGGGCTGGAGTTCACCCTGAGCTACTGGTTCGAGGACCCCGAGAACGGCCAATTGGGACTGCGTTCACAGATCAACGTGCGCATTCTGGAGTCTTTCCGACAACACGGTGTGGACATTCCTTTCCCTCAAAGGGTTTTGCACGTGACAGGCGCTGCCGCTCCCGGAACCATAGGAAGTGTTGCGGTCGATTGATTATAAATTATAATCAAATTGCCATTTTGCTGGAGGACTCACTTGGCAACCAGCAGGGCGCTCTCTATAATCGCAAAAAAAGAACGGTCGTTCGTTTTTTTTAAGCTCTACAATGTTGACGTTTACGTAAACGTCAACTGTTCGTCATCCGAAACCATCCACAACAGGAGCAAGGCATGAAGATTCTGGTCCCCGTCAAACGCGTGGTGGACTACAACGTGAAGGTACGCGTGAAGGCCGACGGGTCGGGCG
>CAMLOF010000229.1 GCA_946481585.1 uncultured Macromonas sp.
CCATCAACCCCGGGGCAAGACCCAGAAGAGTGCTGCCAGCAGCACGGCAGCCAGCAGCAGCCAGGGCCAGGGATTGGGTTTTTCGGCGTAGGGGTCGGTCAGCGAACGTTCGGAGCCGGGGGGCAACTGCGCCACGCCAGTGAGCGAAGCGCCAAACGGTATGTTGATGCGCGCACGGATGTTGACGGCCCAACCATTGGCATCGAGCAGCGGCCCCACGTTGCGCTTGCGCAGCTTGAGCCAGGCCAGCAGCATGGACGGCCCCGAAATGAGCAGCATGATGCCCAGCACCACCAGGGGCATCTGCCAGGCGGGCAAGCCAAGGAACCCGGTCACGACCGCCGCCAGTGCGGTACCCAGCGCACCCAGCGCCAGGCCAATGGCGGCAAAGATGCCCGCGAACCTGGCAATGTCAAAGGCCTGTGCAGGCTTGGCTTCCGCGGCAGGCGCTGGCGCCGCAGCCTTCGCGCCAGCGTCGCTCACACGGGCTGCAGCCTTGGCTTCCACATCCTTGTCACGCGAAGCGGCAAACTTGTGAACCTGGTCTCCGATCAGCCGGGAAATGCGCCTGTAGGGGGACCAGAAAGCCTGCCGTACGCTGATGGGCGCCTCCACCACCTTCACCACGCTGGCATTCCAGTCGCGACCCAGGCGGTCGTAGAAGACACCATTGCGGCCGGGCACCATCATGTCATCCGCGTCGCCACCGGTCATGGCCGCCACGATGGTGATGGGCGCTTCGCCCTGGCGCACGCACTGGCAGTAGACGAGGTAGGTGCCCGACAGTGGTGCCAGTGTGGCATGACGCCCCATGTCGCCCACGCGCAGGCACAGGTCGCAACTGCGCTGGTCGATGTAGAGCGTGCCCGCCTGGAAGATGGCGGGCCGCTCGGGACCGTAGAAATCACTGAGGTTGACGAAGTTGCGCAACAGCGTCACCAGATCGCGACGCAGGCGTACCAGTCGCTCCAGCGCCTCGATGGCGGTGGCGCTGGCTTCTGCCGTCTGGTCTTTTTCTATCAATGCCCTCAGGCTGGCAGGGGCAGCCCCGCCCAATATGCTGCGCAGCGTTTCCACCGGGATGTCGGCCACTGGGGTGGCCGGGCGGGCAGCAAGCCATTCACGGTAGGCCCCAAACCGAGTGGCCAGCGCAGCCCATTCGTCAGGCGTGAGCTGGTCGCGCTCCCCCAACACCGGGGTGACCACCAACTCACGAAGCGCCGCCACCTTGGCCTGCCAGGCGGGGTTGATGCCATCGCGCAAGGGCAAGGCAGCATCTTTGGTCACCTTGGCCAATGGCAGGCTGGCGACTTCATCGCTGGCATCGCTCAAGGCCAGCGTGGAAAGTTCTGCGTAACGGGTGTCTGCGGGGTTGAGCGCGGCTTCTGCCCGGCCATCGAAAGCAGCCAGGCTGCAGCGCGTGAAATAGTCCCGCACCTTGTCTTGCACAGCATCAAAAGCCGCCAGTGCGGCGGGGGTCTGCTCACCCCAGGCCATCAGGCTGCCGCCGCCTGCTTCTGCCTGGGCATGCCAGTCCACCACCTGCTGCGCGGCGGCCAGAAACGCGTCCAGCGTCTCACTTGAAACGCCGGGCTGGCCACTGCGGTCGGGCGCCCCGCCTTGTGCGGTGACAACATGGCCGACAAGCGCCGCGCACTCCTCGTCAGGGGCGAGTTCAGCGGGCACGATGCCATCGCCGTTGAGCTGGCTCGGAGGGAAAATCACGGCCAGGTCGGCGAAGTCGTCCACAGCGAGCACCGCGGCTTCAGGCTTGCCCAGCCGCTCCAGCACCTGCCGCGCAGCCCCCAGCAGCCGTGCGCCGTCCTCTGTATCTGCGTGAATGGCGCCCAGCGACAACGTGTCACCGGGCTGAAACAGCACGTCCGGCTCGTTGAGCGAAGCACAGGCCCAGCGCACAGCCTCGCGCAACTCAGGCACACGGATGCGGCCGTCGCCATCAGAATCGATAAGCTGCAAAGTGCGGGCGTCGAACTCAAGCCCCGACGTGGGGCAGGCCAGCACAGCCCAGAGCTTCTGGTCGAGTTCGCCCAAGTGCAACAGATCCTGGGCGTTGTCGATTCGCACCTGATCAAAACCACCCGAACGAAAAAAGCGCCAACGGTGCTGGCCGAGTTGTTCATCCATGCTTTTGCTCCTGAAGTCGCATGTTGTGCACGGCCGTCCGCAAGCGCGGCGCCATATGCCAAAGATGTTAGCAGCCCCATTCAATCGGGCAGTCCGGCCAGGCGAAGACCTTCGATGTAAAGTCGCAACTGTTCGCTGTCTCGCACGTAGAACAGGCGCTCACGGGCCCAGGAACAGTTGAAGTCGGGCTTGAGCCGCAGAAGTTGCTCGCTGGCCTGCCCCGCTTCACCGGCCTCCCCCAGGTGCCCCAGCGCCGCCACCCGGTGGGCAAAGGGCCAGTAGTGGCACTGCGGAACATGCACCGCCTTGCGGGCACACGCCTCTGCCTCGGAAAACTCTGCAGCAAACAGGTGTGCCTGTGCCCGGTAGGCCAGAAACGCCCACAACATCGGGTCGCGCGGACTCAGGTCGATGGCCCGCTGGAACAGCGGAAACGCCCTGTCTAGTTCGCCCGCATAGACGTGTGAATCGGCCAGGCCACACCAGCCCATGGCCAGCGCGGGGTTGAGTTCAGTGGCCAGCTCCATTTCGGCGATGGCATCGTCGTACTGCTGCAGCACGGTCAGCGCCCGGCCGAGCGTGAACCGCACCGCCGCGTCGCGGTCGTCCAGCTCAACTGCACGGCGGGCACTGGCCAGGGTATCTTCTAGCCGCGCCCTCTCGGGAGGGGCGCCAAAGTAGATCATGCTCAAGACCACGGCATACGACAGAAAGGCATGCGCCTGCGCAAAGCCAGAGTCCAGTTCGATGGCCTGGCGCAAACACGTCTGTGCCTGCAGGTTCTGTTCTGCCGTGGCCTTGAACAGACACGTCATGCCGAGGTGAAAATGGTCCCAGGCCTGTAACGATTGGGGCGGACGCCTGGACGCACGGCGACGCATCCAGCGCCCGATCTCGGGCTCGATGCGGCCCACGATCTTCTCCGTGATGTCATCCTGCACAGCAAAGATGTCGTCCACGTCACGCTCGTAGCGCTCGGTCCACATGGCTTGTCCGTCCCTGGCATCGACCAGCTCGAAGGTGACACGCAATTGCGAGGGCGACCGCTGGAAACTGCCGGCCACGACGTAATCCGCCCCCAGCCAGGTCCCGGCCTCCCGGGCATCAATCTGCCGACCCTTGAGGGCGAAACTCGTGCTGCGGGAGACCACGAAAAGCGAGCGGTAGCGCACCAGCAACGCGATGATGTCGGCCGCGATGCCATCGGCCACGTGATCCTGGCCGGCATCCCCGCTCAGGTTGACGAACGGAAGCACCGCTACCTTGGGGCGTCCCGGATCGTCGCTGCCTGCGGTGGACACCACAGGGATGTCCTTGCCATGGGAGACCAGCGCCAACCGGTCAGGGCGTGACTCCTCCCGCACGTCCCCGACGAAACGCACTCCCTTGCGGGCATAGGTACGGACTAGGCGCTGCGCATGCCCGTCGTCGTCCAGCGCCTTGCGCAGCAGGGAGATGCGGCTCTCAATCGTGGAGTCCGAAACTACCCGTCCATGCCACACGTTCTCGATCAGATCGTCCTTGCTGACCACGCGGGCACGTTCGCGAACCAGGTAAAGCAGCAAATCGAATACCTGAGGCTCCAGTGCCACCTCGGTACCGCGCCGACTGAACTCCCGCCGGACGGGGTCCAGAACAAAGTCTTCGAACAGGATGTCCATGACAGCACCCCGGGCAGGGGCAGATGCCGGACTGCTGCAGCACAAATCCAGCGAAAGACAAGCTTTTCTGGAGGACTTGTGACGTCCGCGCCCGGATGATCACCTCGTCCAGTCTTGCAAGGAGAACATCATGATCATCGCGCGCTGGCAAGTCAATGCCCGCTTCGGGCACAAGCAGGAACTGATAGAGGAACTTCAGCGCTGGTGGGGCACCATCGGCAGAGAGATAGGTCAGACCGACGCTTCGATCATGACCGGAAGCGTGGGAGCCGCCGAATCGCTGGTCAGCGTGGACGTGCGGTGCAGGGACATGACTGAATTGCAGCAACAGTGGGACAAGCTCGCACAAAACAGCGAGCACAAAGCGTTTTCACGCCGGATCGAACCTCTGCTGGTGTCGGGGTCCACCCGCTGGGAAATCCTGCGTCTGATCGCCTGACGCCTGGCCCCCGCATTTTTACTGAAGGAGTGTCGTCATGAAGATCCAAATCCTTACCGCTACCGCCCTTCTGGGCCTGTCCTTGCAGACCGTTGTTCTGGCTCAGGACAACCCCTTGCCAGCCGGGTTCACCGCCCAGCCGCTGCTCAAGTCGGGAGTGACCAGGGACAACGAACCCTTCGTCTACCCCGGCGGCAAGCCCGAGATGATCTCAGTGATCGGCACACTGGAAGTCAATGGCCGCACTGCCCTGCATGCCCACCCCATCCCTGTGTACGTTTACGTCCTCGAAGGCGAAATCGAACTGCGCACCGACGGCAAGCAGGCGCAACGCTACAAGGCTGGAGATGCCTTCATCGAATCCCAGAACCACAAGCACCAGGCCTTCAACGTTGCCAACGGCCCAACCCGGCTGCTGGTGGTCTTTGTTGGAGAAGCCGGCAAACCTACCACGATTGCCGCGCAGTGAGCCACTCAGGCGTGCAACCTTGACGTCTTGGGCAGGTGCGCCATCAGGAACTCCATCTGGTCCGCCAGGATGCGGCGGTTGCGCAGGATGAAGTCCTCCCACAGGCTGGGCACGT
>CAMLOF010000230.1 GCA_946481585.1 uncultured Macromonas sp.
ATTGACCAGGGTGTTGCGTTTGTGCCCGGTGTTCCGTTCTACTGCGATCAACCCGATACCGCAGCCTTGCGCCTGAGCTTTGCGACCTCTGACGTCGAGAAGATTCGCGAGGGTGTCAAGCGCCTTGCGAAGGCTCTGTAAGAAGCTGAGCCAATGAAAAACCAGACCACCGCGATCGCCCTGATCCTGCTGGGGACGTACTTTCTGTTGTCCAACCTTGGGCTCATCACCGTCAGCATTCGCGAGATCATCAGTGTCTGGTGGCCGCTGGTACTGATTGCGGTGGGCGTGAGCTGGCTGATCTCGTCCAAGCGCTGAGTTGCACGGTTCAGGCGCGGTGGGCGCATAATCGCGCTCCCGCCAAGGGGCCATGTCGGCCCTGTCCGGCGTGGACAGGATCTACATGAAAAAGACTTTTCCGCTGCATGCCGAGGGCAAGCAACCCGCTCGTGTGTTGGACGCCATCAGGCACGAGTTGCACAAGTATGTGAAGCGCGAGCGCCGCCGTGCCTTGCCAGAAGGTGCAGACTTCTGGGACTTTGCCTGCAAGTTCGGCACCCAAGCCGACAATGCCGAGGTGGCCCACCTGAACGAACTGGGTGCCCGCCTGGACGCTGCGGCGCAGGCGGGGGCCACGCACGTGTACGTGGAAATTCTGGCGATGCCCGGTGTGCGTCAGCCTAGGGCGGCGAGTGCAGATGCCGCCGTGGCGGGCGGCTCGGAGCCCGGGCAACACTGAGTTTGCTCGGGCAAGGCCGGACTCAGGGCTTGCTGGCGGTTTGTGCTGCCGCAGCCCGAAGCTTGTCTTTCTTGCTGGGGCGCTTGCCCTTGACGCCGCCCGTGCCATCCTGCACCTGATTGGCGGGCGGTTCGGTCTCCACTGGCTCAAAGCCCGTTTCAACAATCAGGGAAACGTCCAGTGCCTGGCGTTTCTGAATCAAGCGCCAGTGGGCCATGCTGGCGGCGCTGACCAGGCTGATCGCCAAGCCCTTTTCCCCGGCCCGGCCGGTGCGCCCGATACGGTGGACATAGTCCACGGCTGAGCGAGGCAGGTCAAAGTTCACCACGACCGGAAGGCGTGCAATGTCAATGCCCCTGGCCGCCAAGTCGGTGGTCACCAGCACGTCGCATTGCCCGTTCTTGAAACCTGCCAGCACTTCGCGGCGAGCCCCTTGGGCCAAGCCGCCGTGAAAGGCCGTCGCGCGCAGCCCCTTGTTGTTGAGCTTGAAGGCAATGTGTTCCGCTGCGTACTGGGTGGCCACGAACACCAGCACCTGCTTCCAGCGGTGAGCTTCGATGAGGTGGCGCAGCAGCGGAACGCGGCGGTTTGCGTCCACATGGTAGGCACGTTGCTCGATGCGGCTCAGGTCTTCGGGCGCATCGGGTACGTGAATGTGCACGGCATCATGAAGCTGGGTGTTGGCCAAGCCCTGTACAGCCGCGGGAAAGGTGGCCGAGAACAGCAGGTTCTGTCTGCGGCGTGGCAGCAGCGCCAGCACTTGCTGCAGTTCATCGGCAAACCCGAGGTCGAGCAGACGGTCGGCTTCGTCCAGCACCAGTTGCTTCACCGATGAAAGCCGGAGGGCGTTGTTGCCAACGAGGTCCAGCAGGCGGCCCGGGGTGGCAACGACCACGTCCGCGCCACCGCGCAGGGCCATCATCTGCGGGTTGATGGAAACACCCCCGAACACCACGGCGACCTTCGGCAGGCCTCGGCCCAGGTACCCTTCAGTCCGTGCTGGCAGGTGGCGGATTACGTCGCGCAGCAGATCTCCGGCCTGTTGGGCCAGTTCGCGTGTGGGCACCAGCACCAGCGCACGGACCTCCCTGGGGCCACTTGGCTGCGGTTTTTCGAGCAGGTGCTGGAGCAGCGGCAATGTGTAGGCTGCAGTCTTGCCTGAGCCGGTTTGCGCCTGGCCTTGCACGTCGGCGCCGCGCAAGATGGCAGGAATGGCTTGCGCTTGTATGGGCGTGGGCTCGGCAAAGCCAAGCTTGTTGGTTGCTTGTACGAGTGAGGGCGTCAGTCCGAGAGCAGCAAAGGGCACGGGGTTCCTTGAGTGGGATTCAGCGCAGGACTTCCAGCAGGCGGTCCAGGCCGCCTTCGTTGATGGCGACCATGGCCTGCTCGCGCACCTTGGGTTTGGCGTGGTAGGCCACCGACAGGCCCGCCTCGCCCATCATGGGCAGGTCGTTGGCACCGTCGCCCATGGCGATGCATTCGCGCGGCTCAATGCCCAGCAGGCTGGCCACTTCCAGGAGGGTGCGGCGTTTCTCGGCGCCGTCGCAAATGTCGCCCCAGGACTGGTCCACCATGCGGCCGGTGAGGGCGCCGCAGTTCGGGCCGCTTTCAATCTCCAGAACGTTGGAGCGGGCAAAGTCGATGCCCAGGCGTTCCTTGACGCGGTTGGCGAAATAGGTGAAACCGCCGGACACCAGCAGCACCTTCATGCCAGCGGCCTTGCAGGCCTGGATGAGTTCTGCTGCGCCGGGGTTGATGCGCAGGCGTTCGGTGTAGACGCGCTCCATGTCGGCCACGGTCACGCCCTTGAGCAGGGCCACACGGCGGCGCAGGCTTTCCTTGAAGTCGGCAATTTCGCCGCGCATGGAAGCTTCCGTGATGGCAGCCACCTCGGCCTTGCGGCCCACGGCGTCAGCAATCTCGTCCACGCATTCGATGTTGATGAGCGTGGAGTCCATGTCGAAGGCGATGAGCTTGAAGTCGCTCAGCTTCAGAGGCGGGGTGAAGCGTTGGACGACGAGGCCGGGGGCGATTTCCTGGGGAGTCATGGGCGGGTGTGTGGGTACAAAAACGGGCCTGGTGGCCAAGCCTGTATTGTGCCGGGTCCGAGACCGACCCGCCCGTGGGGGTCAGCTTCCTGCAGCAGGTGCCGCAGTCGGTGACAGCACGCCTTTGAGCACGCTCATCTGCTTGCGCACGTCCGGGCCGATGATGTCGCTGACGCTCTGTTGTTCGTTGTCAACGGCGATGTGCTGTGCTTCGAGCCTGTGCCGGATTTCTTCGGTGGACACACCCGCCACCTGGGCCAGCACTGGCAGCGGCGCGGCAGCCAGAGCCTTGGCGGGGGCGATAAACGGTGGTTCTGATGACGCGCCGGGCAGACGGATGAAGCTGAGCGCCAGCACCGCCACGAACACCCCGATGACCCAGCGCGCGGTACGCTGCGTGAGGTAGCGTTTGAAGGCGGGCAGGTTCAGCCCGACGTGCAAGGCCACCCCGGCCACCATCACCCAGCTCAGCCATTCGTGCACGGCTTTGTTCAGGCCGCTGTCCAGGTGGAAGAACATCAGCACACCGGTGACGGTGAGTAGCAGAAAGGAGCCGATCACCAGGGGAGTGATCCAGGGGCGTTGGCGTTGCAGGTTCATCGGGTTTCCTCCGGTTGTTGAATGCCTGCAGTCTCCCTCTCCCGCTTCAAGTCATTGTGTGCCCTGTGTGAACCGGCGGTAAAGCTGCTCAGGCCGTGGCTTTGGCTGCAACCGGCTGGCCCAGCGAACGCAGCACGTCGCGCACCATCTGGGCGCGCGCATGGGGCTCGGGCAGCTCGCGCTCGATGCGCAGTTTGTCGTTGCCCGCCAGCTTGATGTGCCGGTTCTTCTGGATCAGTTCGATGATGCGCATCGGGTCCACCGGCGGGTTGGGCCGGAAGCTGATGACGATCACGCCCGGGGTCGCGTCCACCTTGGCCACGCCGTAGGGCTGGCTGAGCACACGCAGGCGGTGCACGTCGATAAGGGTCTGGGCCTGCGGCGGCAGCTTGCCGAAGCGGTCCACGATCTCTTCCAGCAGCGTGTCGATCTGGTCGTTGGTCTTGGCGGTGGCCAGCTTTTTGTAGAAGCTCAGGCGCAGGTGCACGTCGCCGCAGTAGTCGTCGGGCAGCAGGGCGGGGGCGTGCAGGTTGATGTCGGTGGTGACCGACAGGGGCGACAGCAGGTCCGGCTCCTTGCCGGCCTTGAGCGCCTTGACGGCCTCGCTCAGCATCTCGTTGTACAGCTGGAAGCCCACCTCCAGCATGTTGCCGCTCTGGTTTTCGCCCAGCACCTCGCCGGCGCCGCGGATTTCCAGGTCGTGCATGGCCAGGTAGAAGCCGCTGCCCAGTTCCTCCATGGCCTGAATGGCTTCCAGCCGCTGCTGGGCCTGCTTGGTCAGGCCGTCGATGTCGGGTACCAGCAGGTAGGCGTAGGCCTGGTGGTGGCTGCGGCCCACGCGCCCGCGCAGCTGGTGCAGCTGCGCCAGGCCGAACTTGTCGGCCCGGGCCATGATGATGGTGTTGGCCGTGGGCACGTCAATGCCGGTTTCGATGATGGTTGAGCACAGCAGCACGTTGAAGCGCTGTGCCACGAAGTCGCGCATGACACGCTCCAGTTCGCGCTCGGGCATCTGGCCGTGGGCGATGGCGATGCGCGCCTCGGGCAGGATTTCCTCCAGCTTCTGCTTGCGGTTTTCGATGGTTTCCACCTCGTTGTGCAGGAAGTACACCTGCCCGCCGCGCTTGAGTTCGCGCAGCACCGCTTCGCGGATCACGCCGTTGCCTTCGTTGCGCACAAAGGTCTTGATGGCCAGGCGACGCTGCGGCGCGGTGGCGATCACGCTCAGGTCGCGCAGCCCTTCCAGTGCCATGCCCAGCGTGCGAGGGATGGGTGTGGCGGTGAGCGTGAGCACGTCCACCTCGGCGCGCAGCTCCTTCATCGCCTCCTTGTGGCGCACGCCAAAGCGGTGTTCCTCGTCGATGATGAGCAGGCCCAGGTTCTTGAACTGGGCCTT
>CAMLOF010000231.1 GCA_946481585.1 uncultured Macromonas sp.
TCGCGACGGGGCTGGATCAGCCCCATGTCCTCGTAAAAGCGTATAGCGCGGGTGGTCAGGTCAAATTCCTTGGCCAGGTCGCTGATGGTGTAGGTGGTGACAGTTGCCATGTTGCGTCGTTGGAAATTGACGTTTACGTCAACGTCATGAGCGAATCTTAGCGGATACACAGGCTTACAGCACCACTGCCTGTCAGACCAACGTCAGCCCTGCCGAAGCCTTATGCGCTTGAGCGCCTGCCGCCGCTCGGCATGGTCGGGCAGCACAGCGGCCACCACGGCCCAGAAGGCCGGGCTGTGGTTCATTTCGCGCAGGTGGCTCAGCTCGTGCACCACCACATAGTCGATCAGTTCAGGCGCCAGGTGAATGAGCCGCCAGTTGAGCCGGATGCGACCGTCCGACGAGGCGCTGCCCCAGCGCGTGCCTGCGCTGGACAGGCTGAGCTGCGTGTAGCGCACACCCATGTGCGAAGCAAAGTGGTCCAGCCGCTGGACGAACAGTTCGCGTGCCTCGCGCATCAGCCAGGCGTGTACGGCATCCTTCAAACGCTGCTCGTCTGCATCACGCGCCAGGCCCACCAGCAAGCGGTCGCCCTGCACGCAAGCGCCCGCACCGTCAAAGGCATGGCTCGGGTCCAGCGCCAGCGTCAGGCTGCGGCCCAGGTAGTCCAGCATGGCACCGTCGTGCCAGCGCTGCGGGGGCAACGCGTTGCGCCCAAGCTCTTGCACCTGGCGCAGCTTGTCCAACACCCACGCGCCCTTGGTTTGTATGAAGGCCTCCACCTCGGCCACAGGCGCCCAGCGCGGCGCACGCACGCTCAAGCCCAGCGGCCCCACCGACAGGCCAATCGTGCGACGTTGGCCACGCTTGAATTCATAGGCCACCACCGCTTCACCCACGCGGCACTGGCGGTTGGCACGGGGGTGGCGCCAGACCAGTGCGTCATCCGCCTGCCCGCCAAACAGGTCGAGTTGCAGCGTTTCCTCTGCGGCTTGCCGCATCGTCTGCTCAGGCCTTGGCTGCGCTGGTGCTGTAGGCCTCAGGGTCCAGGCGGCGCATCTCCGCCTCGATCCAGTCCTCCACCTCGCGCATCAATTCGTCCGGGTCGCGCCCCTGGCTGGGAATGGGCTTGCCAATGGAAAACTCCACCACACCCGGCCTCTTGAGGAGGGCGCGGCGCGGCCAGCACTTGGCCGACGTCACCGCAATAGGTATGACCGGCGCGCCAGTTTGCACCGCCAGCCGGGTGCCGCCGGACTTGTACTGCCCCTTCTGCCCGCGCGGGATGCGCGTGCCCTCGGGGAACATGATCACCCAGGTGCCCTTGTCCAGCAGGCGCTGCCCCTGCTGCACGACCTTGTTGAAAGCCTGCGCGCGTTTGCTGCGGTCAATGTGGATCATGTCCATACGCGACATCGCCCAGCCAAAGAAGGGCACATACAACAGTTCCTTCTTGAACACGTAGGCCAGCGGGTGCGGCATCAGCGCGGGCATGGCAAAGGTTTCCCAGGTGGACTGGTGCTTCACCAGCAGTACGGCAGGAGCCTTGCTGCCCACAGGCAGGTTTTCGTAGCCGATGATGTGGTTGCGGATGCCCAGAATCCAGCGCCCGCCCCACACTACCAGTCGCAACCAGCCAGCGCACATCCAGTAAATCTTCGTGCTGCTCATGAACGGCGAGGCGATGATCACCGCCAGGGCCCAGGGCACCACGGTCACCGCCATGAACAGCAGGTGCAGGATCGAACGGATAGCTGACATCAAAAAGCTTTCTGCGCATCTCGCGCGAGCACGGCGTCGGCGAAGGCCGACAGGTCTTTGTGCACGGCCACCCCATCGGGCAAGCCAGATGGCAGGGTGCCATCGCGGTGCAGGGCGGATTGCCCGGTCAGTACCAGGTGCGGCTGGCATCCCGCCGCCGCCGCGGCCTGGGCGTCACGGACCGAATCGCCCACCGCCAGAATCTGGGCAAGCGGGGTGCCCATGCGCGTGGCAATCTGGTGAAACAGGCCGGGTGCGGGCTTGCGGCAGTCGCAATCGTCCTCGGGCGCATGGGGGCAGAAGAACACGGCCTCCACCCTGCCGCCCACGG
This sequence comes from uncultured Macromonas sp., assembly GCA_946481585.1. Next base: position 2,093 of record CAMLOF010000231.1, read on the forward strand.
CAGCCAGCATCTTGTGCATGCGGGCGTGCACGGCGTTGAGCGTGGCCACGTCGAACAAGCCCCGCCCCAGGCCGGACTGGTTGGACGCCACCACCACACGCCAGCCGCCCTGGTTCAGGCGGGCCACCGCTTCCAGTGCGCCGGGCAGGGGTACCCAGTCGTCGGGCGTGCGGATGAAGTCCTCCGGGTCCTGGTTGAGGGTGCCGTCCCGGTCGATGACGATGAGTTTCATGTCCTTCACCCGCTCCTTGCGCGCGGCGGTCAGGCCGCCAGGCGCGACAGGTCGGCCACGCGGTTCATGGCCTGGTGCAGCGTGGCCAGCAAGCCCAGGCGGTTGGCCTTGAGGGCCGGGTCGTCGGCGTTGACCATCACCTGGTCAAAGAAGGCATCCACGGGCGCTTTCAGCGCGGCCAACGCCTTCAAATTGGCAGTGTAGTCCCCTGCAGCCCAGGCTGCATCGGCGTCCGGCGTTACAAGCCCCAACACACCGAATAGTTGATGCTCTGCGGCCTCGCGCAGCAGCTCAGGCTTCACCACGGGCTGCACCTCGCCTTCAGCCTTCTTCAGGATGTTGCCCACGCGCTTGTTGGCCGCTGCCAGGGCCGGGGCCTCAGGCAGCGCAGCAAAGGTGCGCACGGCTGCCAGACGGCGGGCCACCTCGCCCAGGCGCTGCGGGCGCAGGGCCAGCACGGCGTCCACTTCCTGGGCGCTGTAGCCCTGCTCGCGCAGGCTGCCGCTCAGGCGGTCGTAGATGAAATCGCTCAACGCCGCAGACGGATCAGTGATCTTGTCGCCAAACACGGGCACGGCCAGGGCCAGCAGGGCTTTCAGGTCCAGCGGCAGGTCCTTCTCGATCAGCATGCGCACCACGCCCAGGGCGTGGCGGCGCAGGGCGAAGGGGTCCTTGTCGCCGCTGGGCAGGTTGCCGATGCCGAACATGCCCACCAGCGTTTCCAGCTTGTCGGCCAGCGCCACGCACACGCCCACTGCGTTGCGCGGCAGCTCGTCACCCGCAAAGCGCGGCTTGTAGTGGTCTTCAATCGCTTCGGCAATGTCGTTGCCCAGACCGTCGTGGCGGGCGTAGTAACCGCCCATGATGCCCTGCAGCTCGGGGAACTCGCCCACCATGTCGGTCAGCAGGTCGGCCTTGGCCAGCAGCGCGGCCTGGTCGGCCTGGCGCGCCAGCGCATCGCCACCCAGTTGCTGTGCAATGCCACGCGCGATGGCGCTCACGCGTTCCACGCGCTCGCCCTGGGAACCCAGCTTGTTGTGGTACACCACCTTGGCCAGCCCCAGCACGCGCGACTCCAGCGGGCGCTTGCGGTCCTGGTCGAAGAAGAACTTGGCGTCGGCCAGGCGCGGGCGCACCACGCGCTCGTTGCCGCCGGTCACGGCGCTCGCGTCAGCCGGGCTGATGTTGCTCACCACCAGGAACTTGTTGGTCAGCTTGCCTTGCGCGTCCAGCAGCGGGAAGTACTTCTGGTTGGCCTTCATCGTCAGAATCAGGCACTCCTGCGGCACCTCCAGGAATTCGGGTTCGAACTGGCACACCAGCACGTTGGGGCGTTCCACCAGTGCGGTCACCTCGTCCAGCAGGGCGTCGTCCTCAATGGGGCGGCAGCCGCCACCCACCTCGGCGGCGCGGGCGGCCAACTGGCGCGCAATCTCGGCACGGCGCTCGGCAAAGCTGGCAATCACCGCGCCGTCGTCGCGCAGCGTCTGCGCATAGGCGTCGGCGTGGGCCAGAACCACGGGCGCCTTGGCCGCCTCGAAGCGGTGGCCCTGCGTGGCGTTGCCCGCCGTCAGGCCCAGAGCCTTCACCGGCACCACGGTGTCGCCGTGCAGCGCCACCAGGCCGTGCGCGGGGCGCACGAAGTGCACACTGCTCCAGCCGGGCAGCTCGCAGTCGGTTTCCAGCTGGTAGGTCATCACCTTGGGGATGGGCAGTTGGCGGATGGCTTCGTCCAGCGCCTTCTGCAGGCCCACGTCCAGCGTGGCGCCCGTCACCAGACTGTCGTAGAACAAAGCCTCGGCCTTGCCCTCGCCCTGGCGCTTCAGCGCCGCCACGGCAGCAACCGGGTCGGTCACATCAGCCCCCAGCGACGCCAGTTTCTTGAGCAACGCAGGCGTGGCCTGGCCGTCGGCCGCAAGGCCAACCGACACGGGCATGAGCTTTTGCTGCACTGCCTGGTCTGCGGCCTTGGCCGACACCTTCGTCACATGCGCGGCCAGGCGGCGCGGCGAGGCATAGGCCTTAACCTCGGCGTCCGCGCCCGCCAGGCCCTGGGCCTTGAGCTGATCAAACAGCACACCGGCAAACGCATCGCCCAGCTTCTTCAGGGCCTTGGGGGGCAGTTCCTCAACAAAGAGTTCCACCAGCAGGTTTTTCGTGGTCATGTCGTGCTTTCCTCAGGCGGCTTTCTTTTCGGTCTGTGCCACGATCTGTTCGACCCATTCGCGCGGTGCCATGGGGAAGCCCAGGCGTTCGCGGCTCTCGTAATACGCCTGCGCCACGCTGCGCGCCAGGTTGCGGATGCGGCCGATGTAGGCGGCGCGCTCGGTCACGCTGATGGCGCCGCGCGCGTCCAGCAGGTTGAAGGTGTGCGCGGCCTTGAGCACTTGCTCGTAGGCGGGCAAGGCCAGCTTCTGCTCCATCAGGTGCTTGGCGTTGCCTT
>CAMLOF010000232.1 GCA_946481585.1 uncultured Macromonas sp.
TCTTGGCGGAAGAGGAGGGATTCGAACCCTCGATACGGTAGAAACCGTATACCGGATTTCGAGTCCGGCGCATTCGACCACTCTGCCACCCTTCCGCGTGTCGAAGCCAAGATTCTAGCAGGCTTGCGAAGGCGCCTTTACCCGGCCAGCCAGCCGCTGCCTTCAGTCTGCCTCGCGCAGCGCCTGCAGCGCCGCCTCCACATCATGTACCGCCACACCAGACGCCACAGGCGCAAGGGCATGCAGATCCGCACAGACGGCAAAGCCTTCGCTCTTCAGACGGGCAATGGCCTGGCCTGCGTCCTTGGGTGAGGCAAAGCCCAGGCTCTGCAGCAGCACGTGGCCCTTGGCGTCGGCCAGTTTGAAGTAGAACTGGCCATCCTTCTCGCGGTACTGCTTGAAGGTGGGCAGCGCAGCCTTTTCCACCTTGGCCGCCTTGGCCTCACTGGCGGCTTGCAGCGGGCGCAGGCCCACGGCATGGCGCACCTTCGCGGTGAACGGCGTGGCCACGGCACGTGCCTTCATGGCGCCTGCACGCAGCATGGCTTCCACCTTCTCGGGGTGGGCCATCAGCTCGTCGTAGGTGGCGCGCATGGGGGCAATCTCGCGGTCAATGCGCTCAAACAGCACCTGCTTCGCGTCGCCCCAGGCAATGCCTTCGGCGTAGGCCTTGGCCAGCGCGGCGGTTTCCTCGGGTGTGGCAAAGGCCTGGTAAATCTGGAACAGGGCAGAGCCTTCGGTGCTCTTGGGCTCGCCCGGCGCCTTGGAGTCCGTCAAGATGCCCATGATGAGCTTCTTCAACTGCTCGCGCGGCACGAACAGCGGAATCGTGTTGTCGTAGCTCTTGCTCATCTTGCGGCCATCCAGGCCGGGCAGGGTGGCCACGCTTTCCTCGATCACCGCCTCGGGCAGCGTGAAATGCTCGCCGTACAGGTGGTTGAAGCTGGATGCCATGTCACGCGCCATTTCGATGTGCTGCACCTGGTCGCGCCCCACGGGCACCTGGTGCGCGTTGAACATCAGAATGTCGGCGGCCATCAGCACCGGGTACATGAACAGGCCGGCGGTCACGCCATCGTCCGGCTCGGCACCCGCGGCAGCGTTCTTGTCGAGCATGGCCTTGTAGGCATGTGCGCGGTTGAGCAGGCCCTTGCCGCAAACGCAGGTCAAAAACCACGTCAGTTCGGGAATCTCGGGGATGTCGGACTGGCGGTAGAACGTCACCTTTTCTGGGTCCAGGCCACAGGCGATCCAGGTGGCTGCAATCTCCAGCGTGGAGCGCTGGATGCGTGCCGGGTCATCGATCTTGATGAGCGCGTGGTAGTCGGCCAGGAAGAAGAAGCTCTCGACATTGTCCAGGCGGCTGGCCCGCACGGTGGGGCGTATGGCCCCGACGTAGTTGCCCAGGTGGGGGGTGCCGGAGGTGGTGATGCCGGTGAGGACGCGCACTTTGCTCATGGGTTGACGCAGGATGTATCGTTCAAAAAAAGGGGTGGTAGGCTCAGAAGAGCAGCCAGCGCAGGGGCGACAGCAGCAGTTCGATGAGCCCGGCGGTCACGTTCATCAGTGGGCGCAGCCACAGGTTGCCCACAATGCCGCTGACCACCAATGCCAGCACGATGAAGAAGCCGTAAGGCTCCACGCGCGACAGCCCGATGGCTGCCCGCATGGGCAGCAGGCCCACCAGAATGCGGCCACCGTCCAGCGGCGGCAGCGGGAACAGGTTGAAGGCGAACATGACCAGATTGACCATCAGCCCGGCGCGGGCCATTTCCAGGAAGAAGCGCTCTTCCACGCCCGCTGCCACCATCAGGTAACCCAGCACCACCCACAAAATGGCCTGCACCAGGTTGGCCCCGGGCCCGGCCAGTGCCACCCAGATCATGTCGCGCTTGGGGTGGCGCAGCCGCCCGAAGTTCACCGGCACGGGCTTGGCATAGCCAAACAGGAAGGCACCGCTGGTGGCGAAGTACAGCAACAGCGGCATGGCAATGGTGCCCAGCGGGTCAATGTGCTTCAGCGGGTTGAGCGTAATGCGCCCCAGCATGTAGGCGGTGTTGTCGCCATAGTGGCGCGCGGCGTAACCGTGGGCCGCCTCGTGCACGGTAATGGCGAAGAGGACCGGGATGGCGTAGATCGCCACGGTCTGAATGATCTGGGCAAAGTCCATGGGGCGCTATTGTCTCAGGGGTGTGGTTTCACAGGCCCAGGGCGTTCAGCGGGCCCTGGCCTTCGCGTAGCACCTCGGGCTCGTTGCCGCTGCCCATGGGGGTCAGGTCAATCACGGTGGTGGGCGCCAGCGCGCAAGCGCCCGCGTCAATCACGGCGGCCAGATCGTGCTCGAAGCGTTCCCGTATCTCTTGGGCGTCGTTCATCGGTTCGGTCTCGCCCGGTGCGATGAGCGTGGTGGCCAGCAGCGGTGCACCATGGTGCGCGAGCAGTTCCTGCAGCGTTTTGTGGTCGGGAACGCGCAGGCCTATGGTCTTGCGCGACGGGTGGCTCACGCGCCGGGGCACTTCCTTGCTGGCTTCCAGAATGAAGGTGTAAGCCCCGGGCGTGCCCAGCTTGAGCAGGCGGTACTGGCGGTTGTCCACGCGCGCGTAGCTGGCCAGTTCGCTCAAATCGCGGCACAACAGCGTCAGATGGTGCTTGTCGTCCACCTGGCGGATACGGCGCAACTGGTCTGCGGCGGCCTTGTCGTCCAGATGGCAGACCAGGGCGTAGCTCGAATCAGTAGGCACGGCCAGCACGCCGCCTTTCTGCAAAAGCTGGGCGGCTTGCTTCAAAAGGCGGGGCTGCGGGTTGTCGGGGTGGACTTCAAAGTATTGCGACATGCCCTGATTCTCCCACCACCGCCTGGCGGTGCGCCGTCAACGGCCGCTCGCATCGGTGCGCGGCCCGCGTGCGGCCAGCCACGCGGTGCTGGCGCCACACACCACGATCAGCCCTATGCCCCACAACTCCAGTGGGCCGGGTACGTGGTCAAACACCAGCCCGCCCGCCAGCATGGCAAAGCCGATTTGGGCGTACAGGTAAGGTGCCAGGGTGGCGGCGGGGGCGCGGGCAAACGCCTGGATGAGCAAAAAGTGCCCTACCGTGCCGAACAGGCCCGCCAGGCACAGCAGCACCCAGGAGCGAAAGTCTGGAATGGCGTGCCAGACCCAGGGCAGCACCAGGCTGATGAGCAGCGCACCTGACCAGCCGGTGTAGAAGTGCATGGTCATCGCGTCTTCGGTGCGGGCCATGCGGCTGGTCAGGATCTGGAACAGCGCGTAGACCACCACCAGCGAAAGCGGCAGAACAATGGCCCACCCGATGGCTGAGCCTGCAGGTTGCACCACCAGCAGCGCGCCGCTGAAGCCGCCCAGCACCAGCAGCCAACGCAGCAGGTTCACCCGCTCCCGCAAGAATGCCGCCGCCAGCAGGGTAACCATCAGTGGCGTGAGCATGATGATGGCCGTGAACTCCCCCAGCGGCATGTAGATGAGGCTGGCAAAACCCAGCGTGCTGGTGGCCAGCAGCAGAAAACCACGCAAGGCATGCAGCCAAGGGTGGGCCGTGCGCAGCGAGCGCCAGCCCCGGGTAGGCAGCACCACAGTCGCCATCACCACGGCCTGGAACATGTAGCGGAACCACACCACGATGAGCACCGACACGGCTGCGCTGAGCACCTTGACCGTTGTGTCCAGCAGGGCAAAGCATGCCACGGCCAGCACCAGGAACATGATGCCCTGCAGCGGGCGGGCGTAGTGGTGGGGCACGAGACCGCTCAGCGGATGCGGTCGGCCAGCAGTTCCCAGACCGGCGTGAGCCGCCCTTCCAGGAAGGGCAGGGAGCCGAGGTCGCAGTGGCTTTCCTCCGGGCTGTGGAAGTCGCTGCCGCGCGATGCAGCCAAGCCGAATTCGATCGCCATGTCGGCGTATTTCACGTACTCGCTGGGGCTGTGGCTGCCGGTGACCACCTCCACCGCCTGGCCACCGTGGGCCTTGAATTCCGAAAAGAGCGCGTATTCCTGCGTCGGGCTGTGGTCGTAGCGGGCTGGGTGGGCAATCACGGCCACGCCGCCCGCTTCACGTATCCAGCCAACCGCATTGCCCAGGCTGGCCCAGCGGTGCGGCACAAAGCCGGGTTTGCCGTCGGTCAGGTATTTGCGAAAAACCTCGTTCGTGTCCTTGCAGGCGCCAGCTTCCACCAGGTAGCGGGCAAAGTGGGTGCGCGAGATGAGTTCCGGGTTGCCCACGTACTTGAGCGCGCCTTCGTAGGCGCCCGGTATGCCCGCCTTGGCCAGCTGGTCGCTCATCTCGCGGGCGCGTTCGCCGCGCCCGCCGCGCGTGGCGGCCAAGCCTTGCACCATGGCAGGGTGGTCAGGGTCGAAACCCAGGCCCACGATGTGCACGGTCACGTTGGCAAAGGTGACTGAAATTTCTGTGCCGGTCAGGTAGGGCATGCCCAATTCCCTGGCAGCAGCCATGGCCCGATGCTGCCCGGCCACCTCGTCATGGTCAGTGAGCGACCACAACTCCACCCCATTGGCCTTGGCTCGTGCAGCCAGGGTTTCTGGCGTCAACGTACCGTCGGATATGGTGGAGTGGCAGTGAAGGTCGGCGTTCAGTATGCTCATGACCAAGCCATTGTAGGGCGCTGGGCAGGCCCGCAAACGCATGAGGGGATTGTTCAGGAAGACCTTCGCACGTGCGCGCCAGCTACACTCTGTCGCCGTGTCGCTCTTCAAATCCGCCTCCCTCGT